>JABDQU010000277.1 GCA_013042105.1 Boseongicola sp. | reverse complement strand
TGCGCGCTGGGCTGGGCGAGGGCGGTGGCCACGGCTGGCTTTTGGCGCAGCAGATTGTCCACGGTGAGGCGTGCTATGACACCTGGGTGATCGACCCGCGTCGTTTTGCCGGTCACACCAACGTCGAGCTGACCGCGCTGAAGGCGATTGAAGACTATCAGAACGAGTTCCGTTTCCACTTCCCGAACGAGCATCGCCCGGCCGGACGCATGGCCAAAACCACGCCTTTGACGCCGGTTCTGGAGGCTGAAGGGGCGGATTTCACCGTGGTGAACGGATGGAAAAGGGCCGAGTATTTCAAGCCGACGCCTGACTTTGAAGTGACCCACGGCTTCGGCTTTGACGAGACGTTTGACGTGGTCGCCGCCGAGGTCGCGGCGGTGCAAAACGCGGTGGGATTAACCGAAGTTAACGGCTTCAATCGCTTTGAAATCACCGGCGGTGATGCGTGGGATTTCCTTGATCGGATGGTCTGCGGAACCGTGCCCAAACGGCCGGGGCGCGTGGGGCTGGCGTATCTGCTCAATCATCACGGTATGCTCAAATCGGAGGCGACGATTGCCAATATTCCCGCTTCCGAGCGTGGGCCTGACCGGATTTGGTATGGTTCGGCGGCGGCGTCCGAGCTTCATGATATGGACTGGCTGACGCAGCACATCCGCGACGGGGAAGACGTTCAAATCCAATCGCTGACCAACGATCAGACCATCCTCGTTCTGGCCGGCCCGAAGGCGCAGGCGGTGCTGCAATCCGTGTCGCGTGCCGACTGGTCGGATGCGGCGTTTCCATGGCTTTCGGTGCGCGAATGTTTCGTCGGGATCGCCCCTGCAACGGTCATGGCGGTCAGTTTCTCAGGCGAGCGGGCGTATGAGATCCACGTTCCGAACGTGTCGCTATATGCCGCCTACACGGCTTTGCGCGCCGCCGGGCAGGCGCATGGGTTGAAGCTGTTCGGTGCGCTGGCGGTTGACTCGATGCGTTTGGAAAAGGGGTATTTGCACTGGAAAGCCGACATCCTGACGGAATTTGATCCTTTTGAAACCGGACTGGACCGGTTCGTCAAAATGCAAAAGCCGGGGTTCGTGGGGCAGGAGACACTGGGTGCGCGCGAAGTGGCTGGCCCGTCAAAGAAACTTGTGACCCTGACCCTTGAAGCGCGGGATGCCCCCGCCCATGGCGGCGCGTCCGTGATGCTGGAGGGGCGGGTGGTCGGAACGGTCACCTCTGGCGGCTGGGGGCATCGCGTCCAGAAGAATATCGCTTACGCCTTTGTTGAGCCCGCGTTTTCGGCGACCGGACAGGTGTTTCATATTGATAGTCTGGGCAAATCCGTGCCTGCACAAGTGGTTCATCCGGCGCTTTATGACCCGCAAATGGAGCGCCTGCGCGGGTGATTAAAAATTAGGCGAATCGCAGGGTTTTAACCATTTGGCCTTATTGGGAGACCTGCGGCTGATGTTACCTGATGTCGCATGCAAAAAATCTAATTGATTTCAGCGGTTTCCTAGCCTGCCAGCCCTTGCAATTTGACCGATAGCTGCTTCAATGCGCCTATGCTTGATGAAGACCTGAAATCCAAGGCGCGGTCCGACACGCGATGTGCAACCTGTCCAGTGCGTCACCGTGCCGTTTGCGCGCGTGCCAATGCGGACGAGTTGACGCTTTTGGATTCCGTCAAATTCTACAAGACCTATCAGGCCGGACAGACGATTGCGTTGCGCGGCGACCCGCTTGAGGTGTTGTCCTCGGTCGTGACCGGAACCGCCACATTGTCGCAATCGATGGAAGACGGGCGCACACAGATCGTCGGGCTTTTGTTGCCATCGGATTTCATCGGACGTCCCGGACGCGATACGGTCGCGCATGACGTCACGGCCGTCACCGAGGTGACGCTTTGTTGTTTCCGCCGCAAACCGTTTGAGGATTTGCTGGTGAATATGCCGCATGTGCAGGTGCGCTTGCTGGAGATGACGTTGGACGATCTGGATGCTGCGCGCGATTGGATGCTGCTTTTGGGGCGCAAGACGGCGCGTGAAAAGATCGCCAGTTTCATTTTGTTGATTGCGCATCGCTCGGTAGCCAATTCCGAGCAATTACTGGCCAATGAAGTGCGTCTGGAGTTGCCGTTGTCGCGGGAAACCATGGCGACGTATCTAGGGCTGACGATCGAAACCGTTAGCCGTCAGTTCACGGCGCTTCGCAAAGACGGGCTGATCACGCTGGACGGCACGCGCAGTGTTTTCGTGCCGGACGTCGCGGCGCTTGCGGCTGAAGTGGGCGACGGCGAATAGCCTGTTATTGACCTCGGTCAAAGCTTTCGAACAAGGCGCGCGCCATACTGTCTGCAATAATCGCGGACAGGAGAACTCCCATGTATCAGAATATTGCCGTTCCCGTTTCCTTTGACGAGGACCGAGATGTCGCCACCGCTATTGGTGTTGCCAAGGCGCTTGCCAATCAAGGCGCGCGGATCACGTTTCTGCACGTTGTCGAGAACGTGCCGAGCTATGTCGTGGACCTTATCCCACAGCAAACGATCTCGGCGCGCACTGAAGAGATCGATAAGCGCATGAAAGAGCTGACCGCCGGGATTGAAAACGCGACGGCGGCGGTGATCCATGGCTCGGCTGGGCGCGCGATCACACAATGGGCTGATGAAAATGAAGCCGACTGCATCGTGATTGCGTCTCATCGCCCGGTCATGTCGGACATGTTGCTTGGCTCGACCGCTGCCTGGGTGGTCCGGCATGCCGATTGTGCGGTTCATGTCGTGCGATAATTTCGCTTCTTGATCGAGATCAAAGCGGGCGGAAAGCCGCCCGCCTATTTCACAATGGCGAACAGATCTGCGTCGAACCAGGCGCGAAATCCGGGACATCACTATGCTGAACACATTAAAGCTTACAATACTGGGGCTGATTGCTCTGGTCGCGGCATTGGCCGCCAACTGGGGACAGGATCTGGCCTATCAGGTCCACGCCGTCCTTATCATGCTCATCTCTGCAGGGCTTTTCATTTCGATCCTGCGAAAATTTGACGATCCTACGCCTGAGATTGATACCTCTGGCTATATGGACGGCGTGATCCGCGCAGGCGTGATCGCGACGGGCTTTTGGGGGGTCGTCGGTTTCCTTGTCGGGGTCGTCATCGCCTTCCAACTGGCATTCCCGGTGCTCAATTTCGAATGGGCGCAACCCTATCTCAACTTCGGCCGCCTGCGTCCACTGCACACAAGTGCGGTGATTTTTGCATTTGGCGGCAACGCGCTGATCATGTCGTCGTTCTACATCGTGCAACGCACCTGTGGTGCGCGCCTTTGGGGCGGCAACCTCGCGTGGTTCGTCTTCTGGGGCTATCAGCTGTTCATCGTGCTGGCCGCAACCGGATACGTTCTGGGCGCGACGCAATCCAAAGAATATGCCGAGCCTGAGTGGTATGTGGATATCTGGCTGACCGTTGTCTGGGTCGCCTTCCTGCTGGTGTTCCTTGGCACGCTGTTCAAGCGCAAGGAAAAGCACATCTACGTCGCCAACTGGTTCCTTCTGTCCTTCATCGTCACTGTCGCGATGCTGCACTTGGTCAACAACCTGTCGATCCCGGTCACGATCTGGGGCTCGAAGTCGGTGCAGCTTTTCTCGGGCGTGCAGGATGCGATGACCCAGTGGTGGTATGGCCACAACGCTGTGGGCTTCTTCCTGACTGCGGGCTTCCTTGGCATGATGTATTACTTTGTGCCCAAGCAGGCCGGTCGTCCGGTCTTCAGCTACAAGCTGTCGATCATTCACTTCTGGGCGCTGATCTTCCTGTATATCTGGGCGGGTCCGCACCACCTTCACTACACCGCTCTGCCTGACTGGGCCTCAACACTGGGTATGGTCTTCTCGATCATCCTGTGGATGCCAAGCTGGGGTGGGATGATCAACGGTCTGATGACCCTGCAAGGCGCATGGGACAAGCTACGGACTGACCCGATCATCCGCATGATGGTGATCAGCCTTGCGTTCTACGGCATGTCGACCTTTGAGGGTCCGATGATGTCGATCCGCGCGGTGAACTCGCTGTCGCACTACACTGACTGGACCATCGGTCACGTCCACTCCGGCGCGCTTGGCTGGAACGGCATGATCACCTTTGGCGCGCTCTACTTCCTGACGCCAAAGCTCTGGGGTCGCGCGCAGATGTATTCGATGAGCGCGATCAACTGGCACTTCTGGCTCGCGACGATCGGTATCGTCCTTTACGCCGCCTCGATGTGGGTGACCGGTATCATGGAAGGCCTGATGTGGCGCGAAGTTGATGCGCAAGGCTTCCTTGTGAACTCGTTCGCCGACACCGTCAGCGCCAAGTTCCCGATGTATGTGGTCCGTGGACTGGGAGGCGTGTTGTTCCTCGCCGGTGCCCTGATCATGGTCTGGAATATGTGGATGACCATCCGGGGAGGCGCCCGCGTCTCTGCACCGGTTGGCGTCCCAGCAGAGTAAAGGAGCGAACAATATGTCCGTACTCAGCAAACACACCATCCTTGAGAAAAGCCCGACCTTGCTTCTGGTCAGCTCTCTTTTGGTCGTCACTGTCGGTGGCATCGTCGAAATCGCGCCTCTGTTCTATCTGGAGAACACCATCGAGGACGTGGAAGGCATGCGACCATACTCACCGCTCGAATTGGCGGGGCGCGATGTCTACATCCGCGAGGGCTGCTATGTCTGCCACTCACAGATGATCCGCCCAATGCGGGACGAGGTTGAACGCTATGGCCACTATTCACTGGCGGCTGAAAGCAAATACGACCACCCGCACCAGTGGGGCTCCAAGCGGACAGGGCCAGACCTTGCCCGCGTCGGAGGCCGCTATTCGGACGCATGGCACGTGGATCACTTTACCAATCCGCAGTCTGTGGTGCCCGAAAGTGTGATGCCGAAATATGCCTTCCTTCTGGATCGCAAAATTGACGGCGACAACATCGAAGACCTTCTCAGCACCCATCGATTTGTCGGCGTGCCTTACACCGACGAAATGATCGCAGAAGCCAAAGCGGACTTCCGCGTTCAGGCTGACCCCGATGGGGACTGGGATGCTCTGGTCGAGCGTTATCCGGGCGCGGTTGTGTCCAACTTTGACGGTCAGGACGATCTGACCGAGATGGATGCGCTGATCGCTTACATGCAGATGCTTGGCACG
>JABDQU010000350.1 GCA_013042105.1 Boseongicola sp. | reverse complement strand
ACGCGGCCAACTTCGGCCACTTCTGCTTCTTGACCGAAGTTCTTGATCTGGTCCTTCAGGATCGCAGAAATTTCTGCTGCTTGGATCGCCATTTATCCGACCTCTTTCATGGTGTTCTGGAGTGCTGCGAGCTTGGATGCGACCGACGTGTCGATCATTTTCGAGCCCACTCTGACAATAAGACCGCCGATGAGGCTTTCATCGACGGTTACATTCATTTTCACATCTTTGCCGACAGAGCTTTTCAGCGTTTCGGCAAGTTTGGTTGTTTGTGCGTCGCTGAGCGCGCGGGCGGTCTGCACGTCGGCAGTCACCTCACCCTTTTCGTCCGAGATCAGGTCGCGCAGGACGGCCATGAGGTTCGGCAGCACGAAGAGGCGGCGCTTGGACGACATCAGCTTGAGGGTGTTGGCGACCGTGTCGCTGAGGCCCATTTTCGCGCCAAGGGCGGCGATGGCCTGACCCTGCTCGTCGCGGCTGTAGATCGGCGAGTGGATCAGAGCGCGGAAGTCTTCGCTGTCGTTCAGCGCGCCTTCCAGCGTCTCGATATCGCGCTCGAGCGCGTCGAGCGCTCCGCCGTCCCTGGCCAGCTCAAATACGGCTGACGCATAACGGGCTGCAATACCGGTCGAGATTGACGATGATTCTGACACGAGACCCCTTCCGCGTAGTTCTTCAATTCCCCTGCGACGTAAGGCAAACAGCACGCTCACCAAGTCGCGGATCCTAGGCCTCGTCAAAACGACCAAGCCTCAAAATCAGCGGTGATGTAGCAGAGCCCGTTTCACCCGGCAACCGGGTAGTGGAGATTGATGCGCGGGGGCAGATTGAGCAATATCAGACACTTAGCCTCAGGTGCGACGGTTTGCGCATTTCTAAGTCTCTGAAAAGAGGGAGGGAACCGTTTTTTCACGGCGAGTCGAGAGCGCAAAATCGGATTAAACGGGTTTTGGTCCCGGTTGTTTCAGCCCGTCAAGCACCCGCAAGGGGCGGCGCATTGCGGCGGAAAGCCCGGTGCGCGGCGGCGCGGGCACCTGCTTTTTGACCTCAACGATCAGCACTCCACCGGCAAAGCGGTTCGAGACGCGGCGACCGAGCTTCTCCCAGACAGGTCCGGTTTTGCGCCAGAACGGGGTTGTGCGTGGGGGTTGATAAAGCGCGGCGACGTGGCGCGACGGAGGCAGGCCAAGGGCTTTCAATTGCGCTTCCAGTTGACCGAGCGTGTAGGGGCGACCAAATCCGAACGGCGTTCCATCGCGCCGAGCCCAGAGCCCTGCGCGGTTCGGCACGATGAAAAGCGCGCGACCTTCAGGGGCAAGTGTGCGGTAGCATTCATCCAAAAGCTCAATCGGATGCTCGCTTGTTTCCAGCCCGTGCATCACGACCAGTTTGTCGAGACTGTCGGTTTCAATCGGCCACTGGGTTTCCTCGCAAAGGACGGAGACGTTATCAAGGCCCGCAGGCCAGGGCATGACGCCCTGTTGACCCGGCATCAAAGCGGTAACACGACGTGCATCTTCCAGAAAGGGACGCAACAGCGGAGCCGCAAATCCGAAGCCCGCGACGGTTTGTCCCTTGGCGGACGGCCACAGAGTTGTGACCTGTTCCCTAATAGCTTCCTGTGCACCGCGCCCTAATTGGGTTCGGTAGTAAAAGGTTCTAAGATCGAGCACATCAAGGTGCATCCCGCTCTGCCTTCTTCTGGCTGAAATTTATTGCAACCATATAGGGTTAAACCGGCATTGCCATGACATTTGAACTCGTCACCATCCCAACAGAGACAGACAACTACACCTTTTTGCTGCACACCGAGGGGAAGACCGCTCTTGTGGACGCCCCGCCATCGGTCGATCCGATCATGGATGCGCTGTTGCAACGCGGTTGGGGGCTTGATGAGATCTGGATCACGCACCACGACTGGGACCACATCGACGGGGTCGACATCATGCGCGAAAGGTTTGGCGCCCGCGTGCGCGGAAACCGGGCCGACGCTCACCGTCTGCCCACGCTGGACGTCTCACACGACGACGGCGACAGTTTCGACTTCGGGTCGTTCGCGGTGACGGTCATGGACGTGTCGGGACACACGGTCGGACACGTCGCATATTTTGTGCCGCAGGCGAATGTCGCTTTCACCGCTGACAGTCTGATGGCGCTTGGATGCGGTAAGACGCCGGAGGAGCGGTTCTCGATGATGTATCACAGCATCATGCGTCTTGCCGCCCTGCCCCCTGAAACGCTGATTTGCTCGGGCCACGAATACACACTGAGAAACGGTGAGTTCGCGATGACGATAGAACCGGACAACCCGGATCTGATTGCGCGGATCGCACAGGCCAAAACGGACCTTGCAGCGGGGAAAATGACGGTTCCGACAACGCTCGCTCTGGAGCATGCAACTAATCCATACCTGCGTGTGGGATTGCAGAGTGTAAAAGATGCCCTAAATATGAGCGAGGCATCGGATGAGGCCGTCTTCGCAGAAATGCGGCGCAGAAGAAATTCTTTCTAAAATTGCCATAATTTCCCGCGATTTAAGGTATAAATTACGTCACAGTGTAAAAATGTGATGTATCTCAAAGAAAAAAGCCTTGAAGCTCGGCGAAACTAACCGAAGTCTAATACTATGAGGCCATGGAACGGTGGGGCCTTTCCCTACCTGACCTCCAATGTGAAGGAGCACAGAGCGTGCCATCTTTTTCCAAGACGCTCGAAGATGCGATCCACGCGGCGCTGGCAATCGCCAATTCGCGCCGCCACGAGCTTGCAACGCTGGAACACTTGCTTCTGGCACTGGTTGACGAACCTGACGCCGCTAAGGTGATGCAGGCCTGTTCGGTTGACCTGGAAGACCTGCGCAAGACGCTGAACGATTTCATCGATGAAGATTTGTCGACACTTGTAACCGAAGTCGAAGGGTCGGAAGCCGTGCCCACGGCTGCGTTCCAGCGTGTCATTCAACGCGCGGCGATCCACGTGCAGTCCTCGGGACGCACTGAAGTCACCGGTGCGAACGTGCTTGTGGCAATCTTTGCCGAGCGTGAGTCGAATGCGGCTTATTTTCTGCAGGCTCAGGACATGACACGGTATGATGCGGTGAATTTCATTGCGCATGGCGTGGCGAAAGACCCGTCTTTCGGCGAAAGCCGGTCGGTGTCTGGCGCGCCCGAGTTCGATGAAGAAGCGCAAGCCGCTGCCGGTTCCTCGGAAGAGGAAGCCAAGGAAAGCGCGCTGGCCAAGTATTGCGTTGATCTGAATGTGAAAGCCGAGCAAGGCGACGTCGATCCCCTGATCGGTCGGCAACACGAGGTTGAGCGCTGCATTCAGGTGCTGTGCCGCCGCCGTAAGAATAATCCGCTTCTGGTGGGGGATCCCGGCGTGGGCAAAACGGCGATTGCCGAAGGTCTTGCCCGTAAGATTATCGCCAAGGAAACACCTGAGGTTCTCCAGGGCTCGACCATTTTCTCGCTCGATATGGGCGCGCTTTTGGCCGGCACGCGGTATCGCGGTGATTTCGAGGAACGTCTGAAGGCCGTTGTCACGGAACTGGAAGAGCATCCCGATGCGATCTTGTTCATTGACGAAATTCACACGGTTATCGGTGCGGGTGCGACCTCGGGTGGGGCAATGGATGCGTCCAACCTCCTGAAGCCTGCGCTTCAGGGTGGGAAACTGCGGTGCATGGGTTCGACGACGTATAAAGAGTTCCGTCAGCACTTTGAGAAGGATCGCGCTTTGTCGCGACGCTTCCAGAAGATCGACGTGAACGAACCTACTGTCGATGACAGCGTGAAGATCCTTTTGGGTCTGAAGC
>JABDQU010000348.1 GCA_013042105.1 Boseongicola sp. | reverse complement strand
AGGCCCTCGTCGATTTTTGAGGACGACTTGAACAGCCGATCTTTCAGTTTCTTAAAAAACGCCATGAAGCCTCCGCGCCCGGTTTCTTCTCACCTAAGCGGTTGCGCGGGGAAGGAAAAGGCTTTGCGGCCTCAGATTTCGTCCGGGAAGTGTTTGATTGTCAGGCGGATCGGGTTTGGGGCCGCCTGCCCCAGACCACAGATTGATGCGTCGGCCATGGCTTGGCAGAGGTCTTCCAAAAGCGGCTGGTCCCATGTGTCGGCCTGCATCAGCTTAACGGCCTTTTCGCAACCGACCCGGCATGGTGTGCATTGACCGCAGCTTTCGTCTTCGAAAAAGCGCAGCATGTTCAGGGCCGCAGCCTTGGCGCTGTCTTGATCAGAGAGCACGATGACGGCGGCCGAGCCGATGAAGCTGCCAAGCGGTTGGAGCGTATCGAAGTCGAGAGGGACATCGTTGATGGACGCAGGCAGCAGGCCGGACGACGGGCCGCCTGGTTGGTAAGCTTTGAAGGAATGGCCTTCGAGCATTCCGCCGGCTGCTTCGATAATATCGGTGATTGTCGAACCGGCGGGCAGAAGGTGGACGCCGGGGTTTTGAACGCGGCCTGAGACAGAATAGGAGCGCAGGCCCTTGCGGCCGTTTTTCTCAACGCTGGAGAGGATTTCCGGGCCCTCACGGCATATGCGGGCGACCCAGTGGAGGGTTTCGATGTTGTGGACAAGCGTTGGGCGACCGAAGAGGCCAACTTGAGCCACAAACGGCGGGCGGTGACGCGGGAGGCCGCGTTTGCCTTCGATGCTTTCGATCATCGCGCTTTCTTCGCCGCAGATGTAGGCGCCCGCGCCGCGGCGGACTTCGATGTAGCCGGGGTCGACGATTTTGGCGGCCTCGAGCGCGGCGATTTCCGTGTCGAGGATATGGAGGACAGCCGGATATTCATCGCGCATGTAGATGTAGACGCGGTCCGCTTCGACGGCGGCGGCGGCGATGAGCATGCCTTCGAGGAAAAGATGCGGTGTGCGCTCGAGGTAGTAGCGGTCTTTGAACGTGCCGGGTTCGCCTTCGTCGCCGTTGACGGCCATGAGGCGCGGGCCTTCGTAGGAGCGCACGAAGCCCCATTTTTTGCCCGATGGGAAACCTGCGCCGCCGAGACCGCGGAGGCCAGAGGCGAGGACGGTTTCCTCAACAGCGTCCCAGTCTTGCGCTGCGCGGTGCTTTTCGAGGGCAGCGTAGCCACCGGCGGCGCGATAGGTGTCGAGCCTTTCATAGTCAGGGATTTCGGCGTGGGTGTCACCCTCTTTCGCGGCGGCGAGGACGCTTTCGGGGGTCGCGTGGTCGATGTGTTTGTGGCCAAGCTCGACAACCGGTGCTGTATCGCAACGGCCCATGCAAGGGGCGCGGACAATGCGGATCTCGGAGGGGTCAGTGCCGGTTTCGAGCGCGGATTTTAGGGCCTGTGCGCCTGCCAGTTCACAAGACAGCGAGTCGCAGACGCGGACCGTCAGCGCGGGCGGTGGGGTTTCGCCTTCTTTGACGACATCGAAGTGCGCATAGAAGGTTGCAACCTCGTAAACTTCGGCTTGCGAGATGCGCAGTTCTTCGGCCAGCGCACGCATGTGGGCGGCGGAAAGGTGGCCGTAGGCGTCCTGAATGAGGTGAAGAAATTCGATCAGAAGGTCGCGGTTGCGGGGTGCATCCCCGAGAAGTGACAGGACGTCCGCGTGTGCGCCGTCGTCAAGCTGGCGGCCTTTGGGCGTGTGGCGACCTTTGCCGCGACCAGATTTCCAAACGCCTTTTTTGCTTTCGTCCAACGCCATGCCGGTTCCTCGGATCTTCGTGTTTCGCCGTTACCCTAGACTTTCGGCGCGGGCTTGAGCGACGAAAAGCGACGTCTTGGCGCTGTTTTTGCATCTTGCATTGGCAATGCGTGACGCGGATGCGAAACATGGGCGCATGAGAGTATTGATTTTCCTGGTGTGCGCCCTGCCCTCTGCGATTTTTGCGGCGGATCGCCCGGTGTCCCCGTCGGAGTTCGAATCCATCGTGACAGGTAAGACGCTGTCCTATTCCACACGTGGGATGGAATACGGGGCGGAGGAGTATTTTGAAGGGCGGCGGGTGCGTTGGTCGTATCTGGATGGCGCGTGCGAAGAAGGTCAGTGGTATCCCGCAGGCGAGCAGGTTTGTTTTGTGTATGATGAGCTTCCGTCGCCGCAGTGCTGGCAGTTTTATATGCGCGATGGGCGGCTTTTGGCGCGCTTCGAGAATAACCCCGAAGCGACCGAGCTTTATGAGCTGGATCGGCGGGACGAGCCATTGATGTGTCTGGGACCGAAAGTCGGGGTCTAGAATAGGCTGCCTTGGTCGGGCTTCTTCTTTTTTGATTTTGGTTTGGAGGCCGCGCCTTCCGGGGTGACGTTTACACGGCCATCGCGGAACTGGATTTCGAGGCTTGAGGCTGATTTGGCGGCGTCGGCTCCGGTGACGATTGTTTCGCCTGCCCGCACGACCGAATAGCCGCGTTTGAGGGTTTCTTCATAGCCGATGGAACGGCGCACACGGTCGAGGGCGTCGATCTTTTCAGATGCACGGGTGATTTGCGAGGTGAATGCGGCCTCAAGCTTTGGGGCCAAGACGTTGAAATCCTTGCGTTGTCGTTCGAGTTTTTGGGAAAGGGGTGCTGTGCGAAGGTGGAGCGCGTTCAGACGGTCGCGGCGGCGGTCGACACCTCGGATCAGGGCAGGTCCAAGGCGGCGGGACCAGTCATCCAAGCGTGTTTCTTCGTTTTTGAGACGCGCACGCAGGGTTCCGGGACGCAAAGCCCGTGTGAACTCGGAGAGTTTAGCCGCGCGACGTTCAACTGTCTGGCGCAGGGCACGCGGCAGGGCCTCCTCGGCGCGGTCGATCCTTTGGCGAGGTTCGTTCAACAGAGCATCGGCACGCGGCAGGATGCGGATCAGGTCGCGCAGTTTTTCTTTGCGACGGCTGACGAAATTGCCGATGGCACGCGACATGCGCGCTTCCTGTGCGTCAGTCCATGCCATCAGATCGAGCCGCACGGGCACGGCCAGTTCAGCGGCGGCCGTGGGGGTCGGGGCGCGTTTGTCGGAGGTGAAGTCGATCAGCGTGGTGTCGGTTTCGTGGCCCACAGCGGAAATAAGCGGTATCTGGCTTTCGGCGGCAGCGCGGGCGACGATTTCTTCGTTGAAACCCCAAAGGTCTTCGATTGAGCCACCGCCCCGCGCGACGATCAGCAAGTCCGGGCGTGGCAGCGCGCCGCCGGGCGTCAGGGCGTTAAAGCCCCGGATGGCGTTGGCAACTTGCGGTGCGCAAGCCTCGCCCTGAACGGCGACGGGCCAAATCAGGACTTTGCGCGGGAAACGGTCGCGCAGGCGGTGAAGGATGTCTCGGATGACCGCGCCTTGGGGTGAGGTCACAACGCCTATGATTTCGGGAAGATAAGGGAGCGGTTTTTTACGGGCGTCGTCGAAGAGACCTTCTACGGCGAGTTTTTTCTTGCGCTTTTCAAGCATGGCCATCAAAGCGCCTTCGCCCGCGACGGCGACGCGGACGGCGTTCAGGGCGAACTTTGAAGAGAACCCGGAGGCGGTCATTTTACCTTCGGCGATGACCTCCATGCCTTCTTCCGGCATGGTTCCAAGACCCGGCACTTGCCCTTTCCACGTCATGCAGGACAGGACGGATTTGTCGTCTTTGAGATCGAAATAGAGGTGGCCAGAACGCGCCAATGTCACACGCCCGACTTCGCCCCGCACGCGAACATAAGACATTTCGCCTTCGATCAACCGGCGCACGGTTCCAGCGATTTCCGAGACCGTAAATTCAGGGGCGTTGTCGCCGGGGGTGTCTTCGAAAAGGTCCATGGGGCCTCTGCCTTGTGCTTGCACTTTAAGGACCCTAGAACGCCTGAGAGGCGAGGTGAAGCGGGACATTGCGATGAACATTCTCATTCTTGGCGGCGGCGGGCGTGAACATGCTCTGGCTTGGGCGGCGCTGCAAAATCCCAAGTGCGATGTGTTGATTGTGGCGCCCGGAAACGCCGGGATTGCTGAGATCGCGACATGTGCGGATCTGGACATCAATGACGGCGCGGCCGTTGTCGCCTTTTCGGAAGAGCACAGCATTGATTTTGTGATCATTGGACCGGAAGCGCCGTTGGCGGCGGGGGTTTCGAATGATTTGCGCGCGGCCGGTTTTCTGGTGTTTGGGCCAAGTCAGGCGGCGGCGGAACTTGAGGCCTCGAAAGGGTTTACCAAGGAAGTTTGCGACGCGGCGGGGGCTCCGACGGCGGCCTGGGCGCGGTTTGACGATGCTGAGCGTGCGAAAGCTTACGTTCGCGCTGAGGGTGCGCCGATTGTCGTGAAGGCGGATGGTTTGGCGGCTGGCAAAGGCGTGGTTGTCGCGATGACCGAGGCCGAGGCTTTGGACGCGATTGAGGATATGTTTGGCGGGGCTTTCGGCGCGGCGGGCGCGGAGGTCGTGATTGAGGAATTCATGGAGGGCGAGGAAGCGTCGTTCTTTGTGCTCTGCGATGGGTTGGACGCGTTGCCGATTGGGACGGCGCAGGATCACAAACGTGTTGGCGAGGGCGATACCGGGCCGAACACCGGCGGTATGGGGGCGTATTCTCCTGCGCCGGTGATGTCAGACGATGTCGCGCGGCGGACGATGGATGAGATCGTGCGCCCGACGTTGACCGAAATGGTGCGGCGCGGGACGCCCTATCAGGGGGTTCTTTACGTTGGGTTGATGATCAAGGACGGCGCGCCCCGGCTGGTGGAATACAACGTGCGGTTTGGCGATCCTGAGTGTCAGATTTTAATGATGCGGCTGGGCGCGCAGGCGTTTGATCTGATGCATGCCTGCGCCGAGGGGCGGTTGTCGGAGGCGAAAGTCACTTGGGCGGATGATCATGCGATGACCGTGGTGATGGCAGCGAAGGGGTATCCCGGAGCGTATGAAAAAGGCAGCGAGATCAAAGGGCTGGCAGGGCTTGGTGAGGATAGTTTCCGGATGGTGTTTCATGCAGGCACCAAGCGCGATGGCGACCGGATTGTGGCGAGTGGCGGTCGGGTTTTGAATGTCACCGCGCGGGCGGCTACGCTGGAAGCGGCGCGCGATGCGGCTTACGCAGATGTCGATGCAGTTGACTGGCCGGAGGGATTTTGTCGGCGCGATATCGGGTGGCGTGTGCTCTCGGATTAGAACCGGGACCTGGGAGGATGACGGGATGGAATTGACGCGGAACGAAGCGGGTATTGAGACGGTTCTCGGTGTCCTGAAGCAGCAGTTTGGCGAGCGATTTCAGACCGGTGAATCGGTCCGTGAGCAGCATGGACACACGACGACATGGCTTGGAAATCAGCCTCCTGACGGGGTGGTTTTTGCGCGATCGACTGAAGAAGTCTCGGAGGTCGTCAAAGTCTGTGCGACGCACAAGGTGCCGATCATAGCGTTTGGGACAGGGACGTCTCTGGAAGGTCACGTGAATGCAGCGGCAGGCGGTATTTCTATTGATGTCAGTCAGATGGACGCCGTTCTGGAGGTTCACGCGCAAGACCTTGATTGCGTTGTTCAGCCCGGCGTTACCCGCAAAAAATTAAACGAACATCTACGCGATCAGGGGCTGTTCTTTCCAATCGACCCCGGCGCGGATGCCTCGCTTGGTGGCATGGCCGCGACCCGGGCCAGTGGGACGAATGCGGTGCGCTATGGCACCATGAAAGACTGCATTTTATCGCTGGAGGCTGTGTTGCCGGATGGTCGGGTGATCCGCACCGGGCAGCGGGCGAAGAAATCGTCGGCAGGCTATGATCTGACGCGGCTGCTGATTGGCTCGGAGGGCACGCTTGGGATCATCACAGAATTGACGATCCGCCTGCATGGCATCCCGGAAGCGATGTCGTCGGCGACGTGCTCGTTTCCAAGCGTTGAGGCGGCGTGTAATGCCGTTATTGCGACCATTCAGATGGGCGTGCCGGTCGCGCGGATCGAGTTGCTGGACGCGCTTCAGGTGAAAGCATGTAACGCCTACTCAAAGCTGGATTTGCCCGAAACTCCGCTTTTGTTGTTGGAGTTCCATGGCTCGGCGGCGGGGGTGGCAGAACAGGCCGAGACCTTTGGCGAGATCGCCGAAGACGTTGGGGGGACCGGTTTCAACTGGACCACATCGTCAGAGGAACGCACGAAGCTTTGGCAGGCGCGCCATGACGCTTATTGGGCCGTGCTGGCGATGCGTCCGGGGGCCGAAGTGGTAGCGACAGATGTCTGTGTGCCCATTTCGCGGCTGGCCGAATGCGTGACAGCCTCGCAAGAAAAGACCGCGGAACTGGGCTTGATTGCGCCGGTTGTCGGACACGTTGGCGACGGGAATTTCCACACAAGCCTGCTGGTGATGAAGGACGACCCAGACGAGATGGCCCGGGGTCGCGCCTATGTTAGTTGGCTGAACGAGACGGCCATCGGCATGGAGGGCACCTGCACAGGCGAGCATGGCATCGGTCAGGGCAAGCGCCAGTATCTGGACGCTGAACTTGGGGATGCCACCGATGTGATGCGGGCGATCAAAGTGGCAATTGATCCCGATAACATCATGAACCCAGGCAAGATTTTCTGATCAAGCGGCTTTGGGTTGTGGTCGAGTTTCAAGGATCCGGTTGGTCGGTTTCCTTACGGCTCTGAAGGGCCTCATAGCCGGGCAGAACGCGATCCGACCTTGCGCGCAGCATCGCGCTGATACGGGGTGTGGTGCCGGTTTCGGCGCGTGATCTTGTGCGAAGAACGGGGGTGTTGTCGGATTTGCCGCCCATGCTTTCGCGCACCACAACATAGACGCCGGCCAAAACGATGATCCCGGCCCCAATCCATGTAAAACGGTCGGGGTATTCGTTGAAGAACAGAGCTCCGAAAATAGCGGCCCAGATGATCTGGCTATACTGCATAGGTGCCACGATGGCCGCATCGCCCGAGCGGTAGGCAAGGATTGTGCAAAGCGCGCCGGTGAAGCCGAAGACCGCGACAATGGCCAAAAGTCCGAGATGTTCGATAGGCATGGGCACATAAACGAAGGGTAAGATCATGCCCATGAAAGCGACGTTGGCCATCATCGGATAGAGCATCATCACGGCGCTGCGTTCTTCAGCCCCGATTTTGCGTGCGATAACAGAGGCAAAGGCGCTTCCTGCAGCCGCGGTTATGCCAGCCGCGTGGCCGAGCGTCAGCGGCTCGGCGCCGGGTCTGAGGACGATCAGAACACCGACAAGACCCATGGCGACGGCGGCCCAGCGATGGACGCCGACCTTCTCGCCCAGCATGGGAATCGACAGGATGGTAATGAACATCGGCGCCGCGAAGATGAAGGCGTAGACCTGCGCCAACGGCAGGACCGAGAAGGCATAAAAGGCTGACACACCGGTTACGAGGGCTGCGGCAGTGCGCGCCATGACCCACCACGGGTGAACCGGGCGCAGCGTGCCTGGCGTTTTGTCGGTGATCAGCATCAAGGTTGCGAGGGGAAAGCCCAGCAATGCCGAGAAGAACAGGATTTGAAAGGGCGCATAGCTTCCGCCCAGCACCTTGATCACGACATCATGGGTCGAGAACACGGCAAAGCCGGTCAGCGCGAAGGCTACGCCTTTCAGATTTGATCTATTCACCATGCTTTTTTGGTCCTGCAGCCCTTATGCAAGACCTCGCGTTAAGGACGCCTTACGTCAACCCGTCTAAATCGGTCGGCTGGCATGTTC
>JABDQU010000347.1 GCA_013042105.1 Boseongicola sp. | reverse complement strand
TAACGCAATCTAAAACGCCCCACCAATCCAGCGCCTTGAACGAGTCTCCACCAGTCGATGTGATCTTGCTGCCCGATATTTGTTTCAGTCTCGTGTCTGAAAAAGGAGTTGCAAGAGATTGGACCGTGACGATGCAAAACCACTGCTCAATGAGGGGCGAATTCCTTTGAATGTTTTTTGAAACTTTTGACCTCGCCATGCCGTGTCTTCTGTCGAGCGCTACCAATTAGCGCTGAAATTATAGGAGATAGCTATGAAGATTATCACACTCGCAATCGCCGCCACACTCACTGCATCCACCGCCTTCGCAGCCGGACACGCCGCTGCACCGATGGTCATGGGTTCGGATCAGTCCGTAGAAAACGGCATTGTCAGCGCCGAGACAGTCATTGCAGGCGAAAATGGCTGGTTGGTCGTTCACCGCACCGACGCCGACATGACGCCGGGTCCGGTCGTGGGCTACGCGCCACTGCGCGAAGGCGAAAACATTGATGTCGCCGCGATCCTGACCGAACCGGTCATGTCTGGTGACATGCTGATGCTGATGGTGCACGCCGAAACCGGCGGCATGGCTACTGGCGTCTTTGAATACACGCTTGGGGCGAAGGAAGATGGGCCGATCCGTATCGATGGCAACCTAGTTATGAGTGTCATCACTGCGCAGTAAACCGCGCAACCCAACCTTCACCCAAGGTGCCCGCGTCTGCGCTACATCCCCGCAGGCGCGGGCGCTTTTGTTTGACACCCCCTGCACAGGTCCTAGCGTGTATCGAAAGGTTGCGAACACAAAATGACGACACCAGCAGATATCGAAGCAATGATCGCGCAAATTGTTTTGCGCGACCGTTCCGCGTTTTCTGCACTCTACGACGCAACCAGCGCGAAACTTTTCGGCGTCTGCCTGCGTGTCTTGGACAACCGCGCCGAAGCCGAAGAAGTCCTTCAGGAAGTCTATATCCGAATTTGGCACAAGGCCGACAGCTATACCGTGACCGGTCACAGCCCGATGACCTGGCTTATCACTGTGGCGCGCAATCTCTCGATTGACCGCCTGAGGAAACGAAAGACAAAAACCAAGCCCATCGACGACGCCGTCGAGCTTGCCGACGACCGCCCCGGTCCGGAAGCCGAAGCCATCGCCAGCTCCGAACGCGCCCAGATTGAGGCTTGTATGACCGAACTTGATCCACGCCACGCCGAAGCCGTGAAGCGGGTCTATCTGGGAGGGGAAACATACAACGATCTGGCCGAAGCCCAGAATGTGCCGCTGAACACCATGCGGACGTGGCTGAGGCGAAGCCTACTTAAACTGAGGGAATGTCTGACCCGATGAGCGACCCCGAGGACGAATACGGCGACTCCACGCTGGCGGCAGAATACGTTCTGCGTCTCTTGGATCCATCCGAGCACGCCTCGTTTGAGGAACGTCTTAAGGACGATCCACAGTTGCGTCGTCTGGTGCATGACTGGGAAGCGCACTTTGCTCCTATCGCCGGCGAGATCGCCCCGGTCGCGCCGCCGCCGCGCGCCAAACAATCCATAAACGCCGCACTGCATGGAGAGGCGAAACCGTCCCGCGCATGGTCGTGGGGCTGGTTCACAGGGTTCGGCTCTCTGGCCGCTGCGGCTGTCGCGGCGTTTCTGATCTTTGCGCCCATCCTCAACCCTCCTGATCTGACCCCCAGCTTTCAGGCCGAACTTGCCGCCCCCGATGGCTCGCTTGTAGTGACCGCCGGAGTGATCCCGGCGACCCACGAGATCGTTCTGGACCGGGTGGTCGGAGCCGCGCCGCCCGGACGTGTGCTTGAGCTGTGGTTGATTGCAGAGGGCGCCACCGCGCCTGTGTCGCTCGGACTTCTGGCCGCCGAAGGCACGACCCGTATCGTCGTGCCAGACGACATCGCCCCGGGCGTTCGGACCGGGACAATTGCCTTGTCTGATGAACCCCCCGGCGGATCACCGACCGGAGCGCCGACCGGCACAATTCTGGCGACCGGAACCTTTGTAGATCTCTGAAGCCGGCGTTGCCGTCACTCTATTGATCTGCCACCAGTTGCCAGCGGTCATGAAACTATTCCTGAAACTGTGCGTGTCTGCTGGGTAACCCGAGCCATCGCTGGAAAGCGGCACCTTTCAAATGCTCGGACCGATGCGCCACGCCAGCTTCACGAGGAATGATCATGAACCACACCAGAAGAAACCCGAAGACCTCCGACCAAAGGGCTTTCCCAATAGCCCTCGTATGCCTTTGCCTCACCGCATTGCCCGCGTCGGCCCATGAGTTCTGGCTCGATCCGGAAAGCAGCGTTGCAACGCCCGGACAAAGCCTGTCGATCGGCATGCGCGTCGGCCAAGATCTTGTCGGGCAGGCACTGCCATATCTCGACACTGTGGTCCGCGAGATGAAGCACTGGCCGTCCGGCACTTCCAGTCAGGTCAACGCGCGGCTTGGCGACCGTCCCGCAATGCAAGATGTCGCTCTGAAGCAGCCCGGATTGCACCGCTTCACGGTCGACACAAACCCGGCGTATATCGTTTTCGATACACTCCCTGAATTCACCGAGTATCTGGAATACGAGGGTCTAGACGACATCGCCGAACGGCACATGGACCGGCAACTTCCAAAGGTCGACATCGCGGAATCCTACATCCGCAACGCGCGCACACTTGTTCAGGTCGGACCCGTTGCGCCGGATCATTTGGACGCGCCGACCGGTATGCCCTTTGAAATAGTCGTCGAAGGCAATCCATTTGCGGCGGATCAGTCAGAGATTGACCTGAAGCTGACATGGCAAGGCAAACCGGCACCAGACACTCAGATTGCGGTTTTTCATAAACCCGACGGCGTGAAGGACTTGCCGCCTGCGACCCGGACCTTGGTCACAACCAATGGCGAAGGTGTGGCGACCCTCGATCTCAGCATCGCGGGGCAATACTTGCTGAACGCAGTGCGCATGGACCCGGTTCAGGGGCCGGGCTCGGTCGTTTGGCAAAGTCACTGGGCTTCACTGACGTTTCATTTACCGGCACCTTGAAACGAGAAAGCCCGACCGCGAGGCCGGGCTTTTCCTTGATTTCGATCCGCTCTTAGCGGCCAGCGTTTTGCTTCGCCGGGCTGTTGGCTTTGGGGCCTTTGCCTTCGGGCCGATTGCCCTTGGCGCCGCCAAGCGTATGTGCCGCTGCGACGGTCGAGCCTCCGACATCCATACCCGGAACGTCTGTCGAACCCTGGTCGTGTCCTTTGGCGGCGGCCATTCCGGCTGCCATGATCAATGCTGTTGCTGATGCGACGATCATGCGTGTCATGTCATGTCTCCTTGTTTTGAGTTAACGTGGAGTAGTCACGTCACTTGACGTCGAACAGTTTCACGCGCGCCCGAAATTTTTTCCGCATCCCGTTTGCGCATCGCTGCCACACGGAAGAATGGCCCGGAAGCTCTGTGCAATCATTGGTTTTGATCCGGGCTTAGGGACTGCCGATGCCGAAACCTTCAAGGACGCGGGCGATGATCTCGGGCTGCTAAGTCGATCGGGGGCTGATCTCGGCGGGACAGAGTGCATTTTAATCTTCGCAAAACGAATGACGACAGTCCGAAAGGGCGGGTTCTGGC
Source organism: Boseongicola sp. (assembly GCA_013042105.1). Taxonomy (GTDB): domain Bacteria; phylum Pseudomonadota; class Alphaproteobacteria; order Rhodobacterales; family Rhodobacteraceae; genus Boseongicola. Next base: position 5,074 of record JABDQU010000347.1, on the reverse strand, counting down.
CCGCCCGCCGCTGTCAGGATTTGGATGTTCAGCTGGCGCAGGCTTGACGCAAGCCGCGCGCAGTCTCATTTGGGTGCATATCATCCGGGAGTGACGCAAGCATCACGGAACGCATGTCAGTCTGTTCGAAATCAGGCAGAAGCCGTTTGAATTTTTCTCCGGACAATTGATGCGACGTATTCCACAAATACCGCATTTCGTTCATTTCGCGTGCAAGCTCCCAGAACGGCCCAAGGATCGTAAACAACCACCATGGAAAACCGATGATCTTGATGTCCTGGCCAAGATGATCTTGCAGCACATCGTGCAATTCCAGAACGGAAAAACTGTGTCCTGGAAACGGAATGTCTTCGAAACGGGCAAGCTCGGCGCGTTTTTCAGCAAGCTGAACGGCAGCCTTGGCCCAGTCGGGCAGATAGCACATCGCTTGTAGCGCATCGCTGCGTCCGGCAGCCGTCAATTTGCCTTTCTTGATCGCGCGAAAATACAGCAGCCCCATCATGTCATCGTCCCGGTCTGGATCAATAAAGTTACCCGCCCGAAGCACAATGGTTTGCACGCCCGAAGCACGATAAGCCTGTTCCATATCGACGCGGACCTGACCCTTAATTGTGTTTGGGCGTTGCGCTGTCGTTTCGGACCAGACACCGGGCGTGTTGACAAAATTATAAACATTGCCGGGGATGATGACAGTGGCACCACTGGCCTTGGCTGCCGCAATGACCTGTTTTGTCAACTCAGGGACCGTCTTGGCCCAGTTGTTGTAGTTGGGCGGGTTGAGACCATTCACAATCACATCAACGCCACGGGCGGCGGTGATCATATCATTGGATTTGCGATCATAACGGCGCACGCTCCAACCGGCCTTGGTAAAGGCGCGTGTTGCATTTTGCCCGATCTTGCCAGAGGCGCCGAGGATGAGGACGGTCTTAGACATCTGAAGTTTCCTTTGATCTGTGATGTGACACCTGGAACATGAGCTATTCAAATACGGAAAGATATTGCTCGAAATTCTACATCAGGTATTCATCAGTTTATGGCTAAGACTCCGGGAGTATTGGATTGGACGTTTCTTCAGTCGTTTTCGGCTGTGGTTGAGAACGGGTCATTGTCGGGCGCGGCGCGCAAACTGGGGCAGAGCCAACCGACGATCGGTCGGCACATAAAATTACTGGAAGCGGCTTTGGGTGTTGATCTGTTCACTCGCGCGCCACGGGGCCTGGTGCCGACGACTGCCGGACTGGAAATGGCTGACACAGTGCGCGACATGCAAAAGGCTGCGACGCGGTTGCGTCTGATCGCGGATGGCAAGGCCGGCGATCTGAACGGAACTGTGCGGATCACCGCAAGTGTGGTGACGTCACACTTCATTTTGCCGAACATTGTTTCGGACATGCGCCGGGCAATTCCGGAAATCCAGATCGATCTGGTGCCATCTGACACAACAGAGAACCTCATCTACCGCGAGGCCGACATTGCGGTTCGCATGTATCGACCGACCCAGCTGGACGTGATCACCAAACATGTTTGCGATCAGCCGACTGCGGTTTATGCCGCAAAATCATATCTGGATCGAAACGGTCGACCGGAAACTCTGGAAGATGCGGCACGTCTGGATTTCGTTGGATTTGACAAGAGTGACTTGATCATTCGTGTGATGGCCGACCTTGGAATGAAAGCCACGCGCGACTTTTTTGCGGTGCGATGTGATCAGCAAGCGGTGCATTGGGAACTCGTTCGGGCAGGATGCGGGCTGGGTGGCGCGCAGACGATCATCGGGGATGCCGACCCGACCGTGGAACGCGTTTTGGATGAGCAGGTTAAAATGCCAGCCCTTCCGATCTGGCTGACCGCGCCACCGGCTTTGCATACGAATCCCCGGGTTCGCGCGGTTTGGGACTACTTGTCAGATGCGTTGGTCCAACAGGTTGGTGCTTGATCAACAAGCCTGGCACTCACACGCGCGGCGAATATGTATATTGCTGATCCACTGTGGCGAAAGCTGTCGTTCGCCGTGAAGCAGAATTCAGTAAGTTTGGGCTCAAACCCGCCCTTCACTGAACACCGCAGCGAAGCCCGCCCTAGTCGTCCCGCTTGTCCCGGCTCTCGTCTTCCTTGTCCCACGTCTTGTGCTGACGGTGAAACACCACCCACAACACCACCGTGATGACAAGAATGGCCCCCCAAACATAAGGCGCGAATTCGCTCTCGAATCCGCGCCCTGATGTGGAACCAAATGACATGACGTCTTAGGTCTGCTTTGAAACCTGTGTGAATTCCAGCTCGACCGGGGTCGCACGGCCAAAGATCGACACTGTCACCTTCAGACGCTGGTTCTCGTCGTCGACCTCTTCCACGGTGCCGTCGAAATCCTCGAACGGACCGTCGTTGACCTTGACCTTCTCGCCAACCTCGAACGAGATCAGCAGCTTCGGCGCGCTCTCGCCCTCTTCCACGCGACCAAGGATCGCCTGAACCTCAGAGTCGCGCATCGGCATCGGACGCCCCTGCGGCCCCAAAAACCCGGTAACGCGGTTGATCGAGTTGATCAGGTGATAGCCCTCGTCCGACATCTCCATCCGCACCAGAACATACCCCGGCATAAAGCGGCGCTCGGCGGTGACTTTCTTGCCGCGACGGATTTCGATGACTTCTTCGGTCGGCACCAGAACTTCTTCGATCTGATCCTCAAGCCCCGCATCAACTACGGAATGACGGATTTGCTCGGCAATCTTCTTTTCGAAGTTCGAGAGCACGCTCACCGAATACCAGCGTTTCGCCATGATTCTATCGTCCTTATCTGCCGCCGGGGAGTCCCGGAAATAAAAGGGGCGTGCAACTCGGTGCACGCCTCAACAAGGGGCCAATTACACGGCATCCCGCCCCGTTTCAAGTGCTGTTCACCATTGATATGTCGCCGGATCCGGCCAAAGCTTGGCCGCAGATTTCAAACAAAGGGGCATGACATGGCAAATGAAACCTATCTTGTCACCGGTGCCATGGGCTGCATCGGGTCTTGGGTGCTACGGCACCTGACGGATCAGGGCGCAGATATCGTTGCCACCGACCTGCAAGCCGACCCGGTGCGAGGGCGGCTTTTGATGACCGATCCCGAAATTGCCGCCATCACCTGGGAACACCTCGACGTCACCGACACAAAGGCCGTTTCCTCGGTGGTTGAAACGCACGGGGTAACTCACATCATCCATCTGGCCGGGCTGCAAATCCCCTTCTGCCGTGCCGACCCGCCGGTGGGCGCCGCCGTAAATGTCACCGGAACGGTCAACGTTTTCGAAGCCGCCCGCGCGCACAACGTCAAAGGCCTGACCTACGCCAGCTCGCTCGCCGCCCTCGGCGCACCCACGTTTTATGACACGTGGCCCCTGCCTGATGACGCGCCGACAATGCCCTCGACGCTCTATGGCGTCTACAAAGTCGCAAACGAGGAAACCGGCCGGATTTATGCCGCCGACTGGAACATCGGCAGCATCGGCCTGCGCCCCTACACGGTCTACGGCGTTGCCCGCGATCAGGGCATCACGGCAGACCCCGCCAAGGCCATCCTCGCCGCCGCCGCCGGGGTGCCGTTCCACATCCGCTTCAGCGGACCGGTGGCGCTTCAGCACGCATCAGACGTCGCGCAAATCTTCATTGGATGTGCAAAAGCAGAAACCGCCGACGCAAAAGTCCTGAACCTGCGCGGCGACGTGATCGACATCGCAGACTTTGTCGAAACTCTGAAAAACCGCGTGCCTGATGCTCAGATCACCTTCGAACCAGACACACCGCTGCCCTACCCCGCCGATCTGAGCGACGCGGGCCTTCAAAGCGTGCTTGGACACGTCCCTCACACACCTCTGACAGATGCCATAGAAAACGACATCACCGCCTACAGATCACTGTTGGCGAACGGCAAACTCGATTTGAAACAGTTGGAAAGCTAAAGGATTAGCCAAAGACCGTCAGGATACCCTGCAAGCCCTGACGGATCATAAAGTCGACCAGAAAGAAAAAGGCCGCCGTCACAATCGACAGCAGGAACACCATGGACGATGTCAGCGCGACTTCGCGACGCGACGGCCAGATGACCTTCGAGATCTCTGCGCGGGTTTGCTGAATGAATTGAAGCGGATTGGCCATGGATACACTCTTTGTCGAATTAACGGGCAGATACGCGCTTGCGGCAGGGTTTTCAACCCTTCGCGGCCACACGTTCCAGTGTGTCGATATCGCACCCGCAAATCGCCCCCTCCGAGGCGACGATCAGATCAATCGGCCAGTCCCACCACGCAACCTCCATAAGCCGCGCCACCTGTTCGGGATCAAACCGATGCCGCACGACCTCTGCCGGATTACCCGACACGATTGCATAATCCGGCACCGTGCCGCGCACGACCGCCCCCGCCCCGATGATCACCCCGGACCCGACCCGCGCCCCCGGCAGGATCATCGCCCCCGTCCCGATCCAGACATCGTGGCCAATAATCGTATCGCGAAACTCCGTCGGCATCGAAGGCCGCCCCTCGCCCATCCCGTCAAAGATCGCGAAAGGAAACGTGGAAATCCCGTCAAACCGGTGATTGGCCGAAGACGTGATGAACTGCACCCCCGAAGCGATCTGGCAGAACTTACCGATCACCAACCTCTCGGGCGAAAAAGCATAAAGATACGGCGCAATCCGCCCCGCATACCCCGACGGATCATCCAAAGGCGCATGATCCGAATAATAGCTGTAGTCACCGACCTCGATCCGTGGATGGTTGAGAACGGGTTTCAGAAACACGGTGCCTTGATGACGACTGCCATCGGGCAAGGTAATCGGAAACCGGGTGTCAGGGGATGCAAATGGCATGATGCCTCGCTTGTTACTTGGCTTTTCAGAACCGGTGGCGTCGCACCGAATAGCGCTTGAATTCAACCTTGTGAAACATGCGCCATGTTCCCGCGCCGTGTGATGTCGATGTTGACGACCTTGCGCGTGTCGCGATCCCCGTCAACACGGCGAAACGAGAAACGCGTCTCAGGCATATTGCCCTCTTTCATCACCCGACTTCCAGTCCGCTAACGTAAAGCC
>JABDQU010000039.1 GCA_013042105.1 Boseongicola sp. | reverse complement strand
CGCCGTCACATTCACGCGCCGCACGCTCGATCAATGCCGCCATCGCAGGCTCCAACCGCTGCCCCTTCGGCGTTGGCCGCTCCAACCACCGCGTCTCAACAGGGAAGCTTTGCCCTTCTGAGGTCACAACCGGCGCATCCCCCATCAATGCCGCCACCGGCCCCGCATCCAAGGTCGCCGACATCACCAACAAAACAAGGTCTTCACGCAGCCCCTCGCGGATATCTAACGCTAAAGCCAACCCCAGATCGGCGTTCAAAGACCGCTCGTGAAACTCGTCGAAAATGACCGCGCCGACGCCTTCAAGACCCGCATCCCCTTGGATCATCCGGGTCAAAATCCCCTCGGTCACCACCTCGATCCGCGTCGCGCGCGACACCTTCGCCTCACCGCGAATGCGATACCCAACCGTGTCGCCAACGCTCTCACCAAGGCTCGACGCCATCCGCTCCGCCGCCGCCCGCGCTGCCAACCGCCGCGGCTCCAGCATCAGGATACGCCCGGTCACAAACCCGGCCTCCAGCATCGCCAAAGGCACCCGCGTGGTCTTACCGGCCCCCGGCGGAGCTTGAAGCACAGCTTGCCCATTTGTGGTTAACGCAGCCATCAATTCCGGCAGCACGTGGTCAATGGGCAAAGCGCTCGTCATGCACCGCTTATCGCAAGGCCAACGCCCAACCGAAAGCCCCACTGGACACGCCCGCGCCCGCGCGCCAAAGTCGCGCCAAATGACCGAAGCGCGCCTCAAAGACACCGACCAACTGGCCCACGCCGTCAAGGCAGGCGACCGTCGCGCGTTGGCGCGCGCCATCACGCTGATTGAAAGCGCACGCAAAGATCACCGCGGCGAAGCAGACGCCCTGCTCGAAGCCCTCGCAGGCTCCGACAAACAAGCCCTGCGCATAGGGCTTTCCGGCACCCCCGGCGTCGGCAAGTCGACCTTCATCGAAGCGTTCGGCTGCCAGCTTACCGAAGCAGGCCACCGCGTTGCCGTCCTTGCCGTTGATCCGTCCTCGACCCGCACCGGAGGCTCAATCCTTGGCGACAAGACCCGCATGGAACGCCTGTCACGCCAGTCCAACGCCTTCATCCGTCCTTCACCCAGTCAGACCCACCTCGGCGGCGTCGCGCGCCGTACACGCGACGCTGTGGCGCTCTGCGAGGCGGCTGGCTTTGACATCGTGTTGATCGAAACGGTCGGCGTCGGCCAATCCGAAACCATCGTGGCCGACATGTCCGACCTCTTCGTGCTGCTCCTCGCACCCGCGGGTGGCGACGAACTGCAGGGCGTAAAGCGCGGAATCATGGAAATCGCCGACCTGATCCTGGTGAACAAAGCCGACGGAGATCTGAAATCCACAGCCATCCGCACCGCCGCCGACTATGCAGGCGCGCTCCGCCTTTTGCGCAAACGCGACGGAGACCCGGACGACTTCCCCAAAGCAATGACCGTTTCCGCTCTCGACGAAACCGGCCTCTCTGAAGCCTGGGCCGAAATGCAGAAACTCGCCGAATATCGCAGGAAATCTGGGTTTTGGGCCCATCGTCGCGCCGAACAGGCGCGCGGATGGTTCGCCGACGAAGTGCGGCAGGGCTTGTTGCGCCGTCTCGCAGAAGACCCAAACGCAGAAGCCGCCATGGCCCGCCTTGCCGATGATGTAGCCGAAGGTCGCCGCGCGCCCGGAGCCGCCGCCGCAGATGTGCTGCAACAGCTCGATGCGGACACCGAATAACGGGGCTTTCTTTGCCCCACAGTGGCTTGACGCCCGCGCGGTTTCCTCCTATCCACCGCGAACGGATTCTTGGGCAGGGCCGATGGCGCTGCCCGTTTGTATTGTGAAGGCTCGGTTAGGGTCTTCGTGACTTGAGACAAAAGATTGAGGAAAAGCCCATGTCGCGCCGCTGCGAATTGACCGGAAAGGGCCCGATGTCTGGCAACAATGTCAGCCACGCCAACAACAAAACGCGCCGTCGGTTCTTGCCGAACCTGACCGAGACAGCGCTGATGTCCGAAACACTTGGCCGCACCGTGCGCCTTAAAGTTTCGACATCTGCTCTGCGCACTGTCGACCACCGTGGTGGACTGGACGCGTTCCTGGCGAAGGCCAAAGATGCAGACCTTTCGGCGAACGCGCTGAAAGTCAAAAAAGCGATCGCCAAGGCGCAAGCCGCAGCCTGATCGTTTCTTTGTGAAATTGCTGGAAAGCCCCGTCCTAAGCGGCGGGGGTTTTCGCGTTTACTGCTTGGAACTCGCGCCGCTCAGAACCTCATCAACCCATCTCGGGACGGTTTCGCTCGCAGGCCCGATGCGCTGATCATCAAACAACCCCGCCACATCCGATGGTTCCAGATTAATCTCCAGCGTTGCCGCCCCGGCCCGCGCTGCCTCGACCACAAACCCTGCCGCCGGATAGACCTGCCCACTGGTTCCAATCGCGACAAACAGATCAGCCGTCGTCAGATGCACTTCAATTTCGTCCATATATTCAGGCATTTCCCCGAACCACACAATATCCGGACGCGTCGCAGGTCGTGAGCAGGTCGGGCAGGGATCGCGCGCGGACATTTTCAATACCGCCGCCCATTTCGCCCCGCAATCCGCGCATTTGGCGCGCGAAAGTGCTCCGTGCATATGCATCGCGTCCTGCCCCGCACGCTCATGCAAATCGTCCACGTTCTGCGTAATCAGCACCACATCGCCCACATGCTCCCGCGCCAACCGCGCCAAGGCAAAATGCGCCGCGTTTGGTTCGGCCTCAGCCGCATTGGCCCGCCGCGCATTGTAAAAATCGTGCACTTTCACCGGATTGCGCGCAAACCCTTCCGGGGTCGCCACTTCCGACAGGTCATACTGCGCCCAAAGCCCGTCTTTGTCGCGAAACGTGCCAAGACCGCTCTCTGCTGACACACCCGCACCCGTCAAAATCACGATCTTCATGTGCTTCCTCATACTGTAAGTGGATGCTAACTTTGCACACCACATCAAGAAAGCCTCAAGATGCGTCGTATTCTCTTCGTTTGCCTTGGAAATATCTGCCGCTCGCCCACGGCCGAAGGTGTTTTGCGTGCCAAGGCCCCCCATCTCGAAATCGACAGCGCCGGCACCGCCGACTGGCACACCGGTAAATCCCCCTACGGTCCCGCAATCGAGGCCGCCGCATTGCGGAACTACGACCTCAAACCGCTCCGCGCCCGACAGGTTCACCCTCGCGATTTCCACGAATTTGATCTGATTTTGGCAATGGACGAGAATAATCTCGCGGATTTGAAGCAAATTCAGCCCGAAAACGCCCGCGCCAAGCTCTGCCTATTTCTTGACTACGCCCCCGAGACCGGCCAATCAGCCGTCCCGGACCCTTATTATACGCGTGATTTCGAAGGCGCTCTCGATCTCATCGAACGCGCGTCAGATGGATTGATCGCCGCGATAAAAGCTTAACCCCGACAGAAGGTCTCGGCGGCATTCCCGAAATTGCGATAGCGCTCCCAAAACACCTCATGCGAGCGTCGATCAGACTGACGGATCTCTTGTGCGCGGTGTGGATTGTTGAAAAACGTCGCCGCGAGCCGCTGATCGCTGTTTGTTAACGTCCGGTTCGCTGCGTCCTGAATACAGCCACAAAGCGCGTAATTTCCGCCTGCGCGATCCGACCCCAAACAGGCGTTTTTGATCAGGTTTGCCTGCGCAGATCCGGCGATCCCGGTCAAAAACACAGCAATTAACGCAATACGTTTCATGGTGTTACCTCGTATGTCTCTGCCTCACGGCGTGTTTGCCCCACGCTCTCAATGCAGCGATTCTGCCATAGGCTGCGCCCCAGAGCGAGACTTTTTCGTGATTTTTACAAGACTGCCGGATAAAGCGAGAGCACCAGAACAGCCGCCATTGCCCAGTTAAACAGGCGCAAACGTGAAGGATTGGTTAGGATGCGCCGCATTTCGCGGCCCAAAAGGCACCAAACGCTGACCGATGGCAAATTCACCGCGCCAAAAACACCGGCAACGAACAACATCGCCAATGCGCTGTCGTTTGGCGCATAGAGCGTGACCGACGTCAAAGCCATCGACCAGGCCTTCGGGTTCACCCACTGAAATCCTGCTGCCTGCAAAAACGTGATCGGTGTTCCGGCCTCGGCACCGGCCTCAGGCGGGGCTGCGTTTGCAATTTTCCACGCCAGCCACAGCATATAAACGACACTGACCACGGTCAGCACATCGCGCAGCCAAGGCCATGTCTCAAAGGCCTGCGCCAGTCCAAGCCCCATCAAGAACGCCATGAAAACAAACCCCAGCGCGACGCCCAGCATATGCGGGATCGTGCGCTGAAAGCCGAAATTTGCCCCGGACGCCATAAGCATCAGGTTGTTCGGGCCCGGCGTCACAGACGTCACAAAGGCAAACGTCATCAAAGGAAGAAGTATCTCAGTCCACATGCCGCAACTATTGTCGAATTTCGACGACATGAAATTGCGAAGTTGCTTGTTCGATCAAAAAACGCGCAATAATGGGTGGTCATGGATGCGATTAACCAAAAAATATTGCGTGAACTTGGCCGCAATGCGCGACTCTCGAACCTCGAACTTTCCGAGCGTGTCGGTCTGTCACCCTCGGCCTGCTTGCGGCGTGTGCAAGAGCTTGAGCGCACCGGCGTGATCACCGGGTATCGCGTCCAACTCGATCCCGAACAACTGGGTATCGGTTTTACCGCCTACATCATGGTGGGCCTGTCAAATCACACGAAAGCCAGTCAGGAAGCCTTCGAGCAAGCGATTTCGCGCGCGAAAGAGGTGATCGAGTGCCACAACGTGACCGGAACGGTCGAATATCTCTTGCGGGTCGAAGCCGCCGACCTTGCGGCCTTCAAGATCTTTCATACCGAAGTTTTGGGCATTCTGCCGCAAGTGACGGCGATTACGTCCTATGTCGTCATGGGATCGCCCAAGGATCTGCGCGCCTGACCCTGTATCTATAGGGAAACAATCCGCACCTATTGCCTTTAAATCGCCAATTTCTTTAACAATAAGCTGTGTCGAGACCTTAGGGACGAGCCTGATACCGGGCACGGAAAGGACAACACGGGACTTTATGAACAACAGGCGCTCTTTTGCAGTCGCGCTTGCGCTGATGCTACTGGCCGGATGCGCCGGGACCTGGGAAGTCGCCTATGACGACCCTCCCGGCAATGCTGTGACGAAAGCCTGGCGCGTGGTGAATGTTGTGACCGTTGTGCCCGATCTTCTGACCGTGTCGAACGACAATACCTTTGCCCCGGATGCCGACATCGTCTGGCATGGCGAGCCCTTCGGCGATCGCCGTGCGCAAGTGTCCGCCATCCTCAATGAAGGTCTGACGCGGGGAACACGGCCTTTGCGCGGTGAGCGTCCGGTCGCCATAACGGCACGAATTATAACGTTCCACGGCGTCACACCTGCCGCAGTCGCGCGCGCGCCCGCCGCCGTCCACAACATCCGCTTCGTGCTGAGCATCTTTGACGCCCGAACCGGCGAAGCACTTGTCTCGAACGAAATGATTTCGGCAGATCTTGAAGCCAACGTCGGCACCGCTGCGATTGCTGCCGCGATCAACCGTCAGACCCAGCGTGAACGCGTGATTGAACATATCGCCGCCGTAACACGTGGCTGGCTCGGATTTGGCCCCGACCAACGACGCGAATTTTACAGTGTCGGCCGTTAATCCCTTGTCTGAGGCCCATTAGACCACATCTTTCGCAGTAACTCGCAAAACCCCCGAGGATCCTGTGAAAACGCAACTCTCCCGTCTCCTGAACCACCGCCTGTTCGAACCTGTCATCATGGCGTTGATCATTTTCAACGCGATCATTCTGGCGTTTGAGACCAGCCCCGGCATCATGGCGGTTGCAGGGCCTCTGATCCTGACGATCGACAAGGTAATCCTTGGGATCTTCGTGATCGAAATTGCGCTGCGCATGATCCACGATTTCCGCGGTTTCTGGCGTGACCCATGGCGGATCTTCGACTTTCTGGTCGTTGCCATCGCGATCATACCAACCACCGGAGCCCTCTCGGCCCTGCGCGCCTTCCGCATTCTGCGCGTGCTGCGGCTTGTCTCTGCCGTCCCGCAGATGCGCCGCGTTGTTGCAGGACTGCTGACCGCGCTTCCGGGCATGGGTTCAATCGTCGCCCTTTTGGGGCTGATTTTCTTCGTCTTCAGCGTGATCTCAACGAAACTCCTCGGATCGGCCTTCCCCGAGTGGTTCGGCTCGCTCGGTGCGTCGGCCTATACGCTCTTCCAGGTCATGACGCTTGAAAGCTGGTCCATGGGCATCGTGCGCCCCGTGATGGAGGTCTACCCGATGGCATGGCTCCTCTTTGTGCCCTTCATCATCCTGACCGCCTTCGCGGTTTTGAACCTCTTCATCGGTGTCATTGTTGACGCCATGCAGTCCGAGAACGCCGAAAACGCGCATGATGAACGCGAAGCGATGAAAACCGAAAGTGCCGCGATCCTTAACGAAGTCCGCGCCCTTCGCGCGGAACTTGCGGCCCTGAAAGCCGGGCGGTAGGGTCCGCGCGACATGAAACTCTTTGTTGGCCTTGGAAATCCCGGCGCGAAGTATGCGCAAAACCGTCATAACATCGGGTTCATGGCGGTCGATCGCATTGCGTCCGATCACGGTTTTGCGCCCTGGCGCGGCAAGTTTCAGGGCTCAGTTTCAGAAGGCAAACTGGACGGCGAGAAAGTCATCCTCCTGAAACCTGAAACCTTCATGAACCTCTCTGGCCAGTCGGTCGGCGAGGCGATGCGGTTTTACAAACTGACCCCCGCCGACGTCACCGTTTTCCATGACGAAATTGATCTCGCGCCCGG
>JABDQU010000341.1 GCA_013042105.1 Boseongicola sp. | reverse complement strand
GACTGGCGTAGACGGGCCACACGCAGCGCGGCGATTTGATCAGAGCCCGGGAAAATCTGCATAGATCAACGCATGGTCGCTGGCGCGTGGTTGAGCGTTGGATCCTGGGTTTGTGTGCATTCCTGAGCGGATGATTTGCAGGTGAGTATCGGGATAGGCCGTGGCAAGGGCCGGGGAGACAAGAATACGGTCGGGCCTTGTGTGTGCGTGTGTATTTGGAACCTCGAACGTCCAGTTCTCGCCCTGGTGTTGTCGATGCGCCAGATCGACGGCAAATTCATTGCACAGGACGTCGAGTGCTGATCCGGATTGGGTCTGGTCCGAGACAGGTTCATTGAAATCGCCGAGAATAATCCAATTTTCGCAGCTGGGATTGAGGAAGCGTTTTTGGATAATTCGTCTCACAGACCGGGCCTCGGCGTGACGGATTACCCAAGCTTTGATCGGGTCGGGATAGGGTGCTTTGAAGTGGCAAATGAACAGCGTCACTCTGTCGAGCTGAAGTTCAAGGCAGTCGCGCCGGAAGATCGGTTCGTCTCTCAGGTAGGTCGGAAGGTTCGACAGATCCAAGTCTGCGCCGGTTTTGTCTGCGTGACTTTTCACCGTTCGCGCCTGCTTTTGACTTAGCGCCGCGACATTCAGTCCGCGCCCGTCATTTCCCTTTTTGCAATACCGAAACTCATAAGGTGTAGCGCCTGCCAACGTCAGGAAACGCGCGTGAAAAAAGTCGAGTGTTGCAAGGTCGAAGACCTCCTGAAGGGCCACGATGTCCGCGTTGGCTTTGGCGATCACCTTCGCCGTTTCCATGCGGTCGGCGTGCGCAAGCGCACCGGCGCGAGCGGGTTCAGAAGTGTCGCTGTCCACGGCACCATCAAGATGGGCGCGCCCGTCTTCGGCACGCAATCGCAGGTTCTGGACGTTGAATGTTGCTATTCGCATCCGCAACCGAGCCTCGTCTTGCCAGCATTGCCAAACTTCGATTGTCAGGGTCGCGTCAGAAGATACCACTCCCCGATATTTTCACGCGTGATGTAGCCAAGGAAAATACCAGCCTGATCCGTGACGGCAACCGCGGGTGGATTGCCAAGTGACATCGAATCAACAACGGTTTCCATGGCGTCGTTCAGTTGAACACTGGGGATTTCCGTTATCATCATTTCGCGAACCCGTGTTTTATGCCGCGTGTTTTCGGGCGCTGACAGGATCGCGTCTCTTGTCAGGAAGCCCAAAAGCTTGCCGTCCTGGCCGAGGATTGGGAATTCCGATTGCGTCGTCCGAATGACTGCCATTGACGCCGTCTCCAGTGTATCGTCCGGGTGCACTGCTTCGAATAGGGATATCATGGCGTCGCGTGCTTTTGCGTGGACGGCAGTGCTTCTGAGGCTTGCGTCCGCGCCTTCGGCTCCGGCGGCGAAGAAGATGAAAATGGCGATCAGGATCAGGATGGGGCTGCCACCTGTGAGACCGAGAAACCCAAAGAGGAAGGCCATGCCCTGTCCGACGTTTGCGGCGATCCTTGTGGCGCGTATTCTGTCCATGAACATCGCAAGAAACGCCCGGAACACGCGCCCGCCATCCATTGGGAATGCGGGGATCATATTGAAGACGACCAGCACAAGATTGACCGTTGCGAGCCGGGCCAGAAATGCACCGGAGGGGTCTTCAAGTGATGTCATCAGATCAAAGGAAACGCGGGCGTTCAGAAACACCGTCAGGGCGAACCAGATCACGACATTTACAGCCGGACCAGCAAGGGCGATCAGGATTTCTTCGCGCGGGTCATCGGGAAAGCGTTCGAGACGCGCCATTCCGCCGATAGGCAGAAGTGTAATATCGGGCGTCTTGATCCCAAAGCGTCGCGCCATGGCCGCATGACCAAATTCGTGCAGCACAACGCACCCGAAAATTGCGACGATCAGGGCCAAGTTGATGAGCGCGGCCTCAACACCTTCGGCGACCGATCCGGCCACAACTATCCAGATGAGCAGCAAAAAGAACGTGGCATGCACTTTCAGATGTGTGCCACCGAAAGTGCCGAGTGTGATTGACCAGTTCACAGCGGTGGCCGGACGCGATTGCCCTCGTCGTCAAACAAGAGCGCGTTCTTGTCGTCGAAATCCAGTGTGACCGTGTCGTTGATGCTGAATTCCTGTTGGCCGACCAAACGGGCAATGAGCGGATCGCTCTGCCCAATGTCCACCAGAAGATGCGTATCGCTGCCGAGGCGTTCGAAATGCAGGACTTTTCCCTTGATGCGACCGGATTGCGAGAGGTGCAGATACTGCGGTCTCAAGCCTACGACAGATACGGTGTTCATGGATGCGTTGTTTGTGGAGAGCAGATCGGAGTTGATGAAGTTCATGGCTGGTGACCCCAGAAAACCGGCGACAAACTGGTTGGTCGGATCGTTATAGAGTTCGAGGGGAGGGCCCACTTGTTCGATGCGGCCTTCGCGCATGACAACGATCTTATCTGCCAGCGTCATGGCTTCGGTCTGGTCGTGGGTCACATAGATGATGCTGGTGCCCAGAGTCCGGTGAATGTTTGCGATTTCTATGCGCGTGTTCATTCTGAGCGCCGCATCGAGATTGGACAGTGGCTCATCGAACAGGAACAGTTTCGGCTTTCGGACAAGGGCGCGCCCAAGCGCCACGCGCTGTCGCTGGCCGCCTGACAACTCTGATGGTTTGCGGTCTGCGTAGTCCGAGAGCGAGAGCATTCGGAAGACTTCTTCGACGCGCTCACGAATTTCGGGGGCGGAAATTCCTTCAAGTTCAAGCGAAAACGAGAGGTTCTCGGCAACTGTCATATGCGGATAGAGCGCGTAGCTTTGGAAGACCATCGCCACGTCGCGACTGGCGGAGGGCGTATCGTTCACGACCACGCCATCCATTTCGATGGTGCCATTGTCAATCTGCTCAAGGCCCGAAATGACGCGGAGCAAGGTCGTTTTTCCGCATCCCGATGGACCAACGATCACAATGAATTCTCCGCTTGGGACGGTCAGATTGACGTCCCGCAAAACATGGTTTTCGCCGTAGTGTTTGTCGAGTGAAGTCAGTCGCAGGTCCATTAGGTTGGCCCTGTTTCAAGCGCGAAGCTGTCATGCATGTCGATTCCCCTTTTGCCGCAAGCCTAGCACTGGGCGGGGAGGCAAGCTTGATTTCGATCACGTATTTGATGATCTACCCAGAAGTGCTGAACGGGAGAGTTGCGCGCGCAAGTCGGCAGAGCGGTCCCGCCAAAGGTATGCGAAAACCTTATCCGGCCACAGATTTTTGCGGCATTTTTCGCTTAGTCCAACAAGTCGCGCAGGGCTTTTGCCAGTTCATTCAATCCATAGGGTTTGCGCAAGATCCTGTAGTCCTGTCGGTTTGCTTCGCCGTTTTGCGAAACGGCCCCTTTCGCGTAACCGGTCGCGAGCAATATTTTGAGCTTTGGATTGATGGAAAGGGCCTGATCCGCCACGTCAAAACCAGTCATCCCTCCGGGCATGATGATGTCGGACAGAACCAAGTCAACTGCAGCGTTGTCTTTCAGCGTCTCCATTGCCTGGGGGCCGTCTGAAGCGACAAGAACCCGATAACCCAGTTTATCAAGCCGCGTGGCCGTGAGACGGCGCACCATTGGGTCATCTTCGACCACAAGGATTTGCTCGGACTTAGAGGCGCTGATTTCTTCTTCTTCGGTATCGCTGGATGCAGTTTGTTCCTGACTGGTGGCGGGAAGGAAAAGATTGACCGTGGTTCCGCGTCCGACCTCACTGTAGATCGCAACATGGCCGCCGGATTGCTTGGCAAAGCCGTAAATCATGCTGAGACCAAGACCCGAGCCACGGCCCGGTTCTTTGGTCGAAAAGAAGGGCTCGAACACTTTTTCCAGAACGTCTGGTTTCATTCCCGTTCCGGTGTCGGTCACAGACAAAGCGACGTATGGGCCAGCGTCTACGTCAATCTGTGTGGCCGCGTAGTCTTCGTCGAGAACGGTGTTGCGGGTTTCAATCGTGAGTGTGCCGCCGTCTGGCATGGCGTCCCGCGCATTGATTGCCATGTTCAGGATAGCGCTTTCGACCTTGCCGGGATCGGCCGTCGTTTGGTTGAGATTTTCAGCCAGTTCCGTCTTGACCCTGATCTTTTTGCTGAGCGTCCGTTTCAGCAGCGGTTGCATCGTCTCGACCAAGTCATTCAGCGCAACCGGCTCGGGGGCCAGCGCCTGGCTTTTGGAAAAGCTGAGAAGTTGGCTGGTCAGGGAAGCGCCCAAGCTTGACGCTTCCAGCGCCTCGTTTAGCAGTCGTTTCTGTCGTTCGTCTTCGATCTGCATGTCGAGAAGTTCGAGGTTGCCTATGACCACCGTGAGCAGGTTGTTGAAATCATGCGCCAAGCCACCGGTCAGTTGTCCCACGGCTTCCATTTTCTGCGCGCGTTGCAGCTGTGACAGCCGCTTTTTGTCTTCCGTCAGGTCGTGGAGGATGCCGAGGAATTGTCGTTCGCCGTCAAGTTCCAGCTCGGACACCATCAGACGGATCGGAACGATTGTCTGGTCTTTTCTCAGCGCGTTCATTTCCCGACCCTTGCCAATGATCTTCTTCTCACCGGTCTTGAGGTAGTGCTCCATATAGCCGTCGTGGGCGCTTCGATCGGGTTCCGGCATCAGCACGTTGACGTTCTGGCCTAGGATCTCTTTCGCCGCGTATCCAAACATCGCTTCGGCGGCGGGGCTGAAGCTGGCGATGATCCCGTGTTCGTCCACGGTGATGATTGCTTCTGGCGCGGACTGAAGGATTGCACTCAGGCGGGCTTCGCGGTCGACTACCGACTGCACCGCTTGTCTGATCGCACTGATGTCCTCAATCGCCAACAAAATGAGATCATCGCCATCTTTGCCACCCTCAATCTGCCGCGCATTCAGAACCAGGTGTCGGGGCCCGGAGTCTGACATGTCTGTGGTTACTTCGAAGGCTTCAACGGTTGTTTCGTCCGGCAGAATGCGTTCCAGCAATTTTCGTAGCTGAGGAATGTTCCAGCGGGCTCCCTGCATCCTGAACAGGTTTTCGCCAATCAGGTCCTTGTCGGTTGTGGCGAACACGCGGTGGAACGACTTACTTGCCGAAACAACCTGCAAGTCGCCGTCGAGGACGAGAAGGGGTTCCCGGACGGTGTTGACGACGCGTTCTGCAAAGCGCCTCGCGTTCTGGATTTCGCTTTGCAGGGCCTTCAGGACGGTGACGTCTGAGAAGGTTATCACAACACCTTCTACGATGCCTTGTTGCGTTTTGTAGGGTAGGATGCGGCGGATATACCAGCTTGCGTTTTCGCCGCGCACTTCTGTTTCGACCGCTGACAGGGTTTCCAGAACCGATCGGGCATCTTCAAGGATATCCGGGTCGTCGACCTTGCCGGTGATATCACCAAATGGGCGGCCCACGTCATTGTTGATCACAGTGAACAACGCGCGGGTCGCAGGGGTAAAGCGCATGATCTTTAGGTCACGGTCCAAAAACAGCGTCGCCATTCCGGAACTGGACAAAAGGTTGTTCAGATCGTCGGACATGCGCCGTTCATCGTCGACTTTCTGCTGAAGTTGCGTGTTCAGCGTCGTCAACTCCTCGTTCAGGGATTGAAGCTCTTCTTTTGAGGTTTCCAACTCTTCGTTCGTCGACTGGAATTCCTCGTTCATCGACATGGCTTCTTCGTTGGCCGCCTTCAGCTCTTCTGTAGAACGCTCAAAGTCGCGAATGGTGTTTTGGAGATCGAGACGCGTGGCTTCCAGTTCCTGTTCAAGCTGGCGACGTGCAGATTTTGAGTTTGCGCTTTCTTCGGTTGCCGTTTCCGTTTCGACGGGCGTTTGGTCGGCAAAAGTCACCAACAACAGGTTTGACCCATCATCGAGCATCGGGTGAGCTGTGATGGTCACGGGTGTGCGTTGGCCATTGCGCGTGACGGTGCCGGCGGTGCTTGTGTCTTGCCCGGATTGTTGGGCGGTGCGCAGGGTTGCGGCCAGTTTTGCCCTCAACCCTTGGCGCGCCATCGCCAGCAGGTTCTGGCTTGCCTCGCCGGGGGGCACTTTGAGATATTCGTCGGATGGACCTTCGACATAAAGCACCTCCAGCTTGGCATTCACCAAAACGGCGGCGGGCGCATAGCGCTTGATCAGAAGCTGTCGGCTGAGGTCGGCAAGTCGCGTTTTGTCGGGAGTTTTTACCGTCACTGCAGGTCGGCTTCCGGGAATAATCGCTTCATGTGCGGTAACCGGGAAATCAACAGGACGATGACGGCCGGTGCTCAGGCGTTCATAGACGTGATTCCGGCGCGAGAGTGGCTTAAAGAGATCCTCGTTGCTTCCGGCCGTTTCGGACGACCCCAGAAACAGCACGCCGTTGTCATTGAGCGCGAAGTGGAACATCGAAATGATGCGGTCCTGGGCTTCGGCTGACAAATAAATCAGCAGATTTCGGCAGGAGATCAGATCAAGTCTTGAGAAGGGAGCATCGGCCAGAACGTTCTGGTTGGCGAACACCACGCAGCCGCGCAATTCGGCGGTGACGCGATAGCTGTGATCTTCTTTCACGAAAAACCGATTAAGGCGGTCGGGGGAAACGTCTGCTTCGATCGACTCTGGATACACCCCGGCGCGCGCGACCGAGAGCGCGCGTTCGTCTACGTCTGAGGCGAAAACCTGAAGTTTGATGTCTTTGCGCAAGGACGAGATGTGCTCGATTGTTGCCATGGCCAGTGAATAGGCCTCTTCTCCGGTCGAGCATGCCGGCACCCAAATCCGCACGGGTTGGCCAGCGTCATGCGTGCGCACGAGATCATGGAGGACATCTGTGCTAAGGTATTTGAATGCGTCCGGATCGCGGAAGAATTGTGTGACGTTGATCAGCAGATCGTTGCTGAGCTTTTCGGCTTCTTCGGGCGAGTCTTTCAACAGTGCAAGGTAATCAACAGCGTTGACCATGTGGCGCAGGATCATGCGTCGCTCAATCCGGCGCAGCAGCGTGCCTTCTTTGTAGAGGGAGAAATTGAGAGGGGAGTGCGCGCGCAGAACGCTGATGATCTCGGGGAGTGACTCGCGCGCACGCTCGCCGAGCGTTTCGGTGCTGTCGGCGTTGTTGATGTAAGGGTGGTTGCCGTATTCAAGAAGGATCTTCGGCATCTCGGACACGGGCAGGACGTGATCCACTGCGCCCGCTGCGATTGCACTTCGGGGCATGCCGTCATGCGCCGCTTCTTTCGGCTCTTGCACAAGGACAATGCCGCCCTGGTCCTTGATTTCTGCGAGCGCTGCGGCGCCGTCGCTTCCGGTGCCGGACAAGATGATCGCAACAGCCGATTGCCCGTTGTTTTTGGCCAGTGAGCGCAGGAAAAAGTTGATCGGAAGGCGTAGGCCGCGAGGCGCTTTTGGTTCGCTTAGGCGAAGTTTTCCATTCTCAATCGCGAGGAAGCGATTTGGCGGTATGACGTAGACGTGGTTTGGCGCAATCCTTGTGCCGTCGTCGGCCAGCGCGACCGGCATTTTTGTGTGTTTCGCAAGCAGCCCCGCCATCAGGCTTTCGTGGTTCGGGTCGACATGATGGATGAGAACGAAAGCCATGCCGCATTCGTCCGGCATGGCGTCAAAGAAGTCGGAAAATGCCTGTAGCCCTCCGGCAGAAGCGCCGAGACCGACGACCGGAAACGCAAGCGTCTTGGCATCTGAAGTCTTTTCAGGCGCATTTTGCACGGTTCGTTTTTTCTTCTTCGTGTCTTTAGCCATCAGTGTTCTCAGTGGAGCGTTCAAAGTCTAGGGTCACTCTTGACAAGAAACCAGACATTCGAACGGATCGCCACCCAACTTCAAAGGCGTTTTCGCCATCCCAAGACCAGCGCTGTCGAACCGCTGTTGATGTCAAAAACCCCAAAGCCGTCGGACCTGTGGTGAAGTCGAAAGTAAGCATAAGCGTTGGGTGGCCGGGTGGCGAACTCGACCTCTGCCAGCCAATAGAAGTAGAGACGTTGCGAGGCTCCGCTTCGGTCAACTTCGACCTGAGGGATTTCTGTTGCATATGACAGACCCAAACCAAATGCAGCACCGGAGAACCCAAGGGGCCGTTTTTGGTCTTTGGAATACCTCAGCAAGAGCGGCAGATTGAATTCAAGGTGGTCTTGCTTTCCGAAGTGTTTGACGACCTGACCTTCAAAACCGTAGCGCAGCGGACCAGAGCCCAACGGGCGGTCCCAGCCAAGACCGGCTCCGACAAGTCCCGAGCCGGCAAACTTCACTTGCAAAGGGTCGATCGCTTGTTCCCAAGACGCTTCGGTGAGCGAACCGACAAAGACGGTGCGCTGCCACTGACCGTCTGACCAAGCCGTCGTCGTTGCGGTCATCGACGCCAAAACCGCGACCGCGGCAATTGCGCCCTGGCGCCAGAGACGATGGATGCACGTCAGGACACGTGCATCAAGTGGCATGTGAATGATCGCAAAGCAGCGGTGGCCAGGCTTTCTGGGCGATGAGGGTTACTCCTGAATGGACTGCAGATAGTAGACAAGCTCCAAGATGCGCGAGCGGGCGCGCTGCCGGTTGATTTCATCCGGGCCGAAATCGGACATGGCATCTTCCCAGTAGCGGTCACCCCACACGGGCATTTTGCGATCCCCGTGCGCTGCGATTTCTGCTCGCCCGTCGATAACCCGGAACACCTGATCAAACGGAAACTGGCCATCATTTCTGGCAGCCAACTGCGTCAAGTCGCCCGGATCGACACCCCGAAACACGCGCATGAGAAAACCAGCGCCCTTGGCATCGACGCCGTGACAGGACGCGCAGGAATTGATGAATTCAGACGGCGTCGGCTCGAAGTTTTCAGACTGAGCGTTTGCGACGCTGACGTGAGCGAAAGTGAAAAGCGCGGCGGCGCATAGTGACGTGAAGACAGTGGTTTTCATGACAAGTTCCTCCTTTCTGTCATTTTGGCAGGACTAAGGTCGGCAGGATTGACGAAAATCAAATCTGATGGCGCGAAGGTCTCCGGACGCTGGGATTGTGCAATTGATGGGTATCAATCCTTTGCGCCGGTTTGACGCTAGACCTGCAAATGGTGCGTCGCCTGAGATGGTTTCGACGGATTGGAGGTTGCCGATGACACTTTTTGCGGGAGCCGATGAACTGGCACAAAAGCTTGAGCAGCTTTTTTCTGAAAGGGGTGATGTCGCGGTCCGTGAGACCACGAAATCCTGGCTATTTCTGACGTCAGATCGCGTCTTTAAGCTGAAAAAGCCTGTTCATGACAGTTTTCAGGACTTGTCCTCATTACGCGCCCGCCACGACAATACGCTTAACGAGATTGATCTGAACCGCCGGATTGCGCCTGATTTATATCTGGGCGCGGTTCGGGTTGGACGAAGGCGCGACGGACAGGTTGTGCTAGACGACAAGAGTGCGGAAACCGTGGATTGGCTTGTTCACATGCGACGTCTGCCAGCGGATCAAATACTTAAGGACCGTATCATCGACGGGGATGGAGAGGCGGAGCTTGGTCCATCAATTGACAAGGTGGCGGACAAGCTTTGTGCCTTTTACGCGCAGGCGCCAAAATCGTGGCTTACGCCGTTTGAGATCCTAACCCTTCGCGAGGATCAGCTTGGGATAGCGCGAAACGTGCTGATGGATCCGAAGTTCTCGGTTCTGCGCAGGCGCGTTGATCGGGTTTTGTGCGCGATAGGCGGTCTGATCGAAACCTGCGCGCAAAGAGCGGAGGCAGGATTTGCAGAGCATATTCTGGAGTGCCACGGAGATTTGCGGCCGGAGCATGTCTGTCTTACAGAACCGCCGGTCATTTTTGACTGTCTTGAGTTCAGTCGCCCGCTTCGGTTGGCGGACCCGTTCAGCGAAGTGGTCTTTCTGGGTATGGAATGTGATATGCTGGGAGCGGGTTGGATAAAGCCGCGCTTGATCGCAGCACTTGAGACCGGGTTGGGGATGTCGGCGAATGCTGAGCGTCTGCGGTTTTATGAGGCATGGCACGCGGTCGTTCGGGCGCGACTGTGCTTTGCGCATCTTTTGGTCCCAAGGCCAAGAACGCCGGAAAAATGGGCGCCGATTGGGGAGCGCTATCTTGTGCGGGCCGAGGAATTAGTGGTGTGAGCTATTCGCAAGTCGGTTGAGCGCGTCTGCAAGGGCGGACGCGCAACTTACGACCGTAACCCCCTTGGTGAGAGGTGGCGTGCTGTCGGAGACGATGATCGTCTCGAAAAGGTCTGAAGAGAGGAGCTTTGGAGCTTTGTCTGAGAACAACCCGTGTGCCGCCAGCGCGATGCAGGTCTTGGCGCCGTTCGCGCGGCAAGCGGTTGCCGCATCAACAAGCGTTCCGCCTGTCGAGATCAAATCATCGGCAATGATGACATGTTTTCCATTCACGTCGCCGGAGAGCTTACCGGCTGTGCGCACGCCGGCGCTTCGTCTTTTATCGGCGAAGGCAAAGCCAATGCTCTGCCCTAGTTGAGCCTCCAGCGCTTCGCGCAGGATTTGCGCGCGTTTGATGCCGCCGGGGTCGGGCGACACGACGGCAAGCGGTGCATCGTGCTTGTTTTGAAAGATTTTCTCGCCAAAAACATCTTCCATTCCGATGTGTAAAGTTTGACATCTGAAGGCGTTTTGGAAAGCCATCAGGTTGTGAACTTCAAGGGCTACGACCCGGTCGCAGCCAACGGCTTCCAGCATTTGCGCGACATACCGAAGTGTGAGCGGATCACGTGATTTCGTGCGCCGATCTTTGCGCGCATAACAAAGATAGGGTGCCACAGCCGTAACGCGCGCGGCCCCATGGTCGCGTAGCGTGGCAATGAAGAACAAAAGTCTGCAAAGCCGGTCGTGAACCGACAAGGTTTCGTCGCCATGAAGCGATTGCAACACATAGACGTCTTCCCCTCGAACAGACGTCAAAGGTCGAAGTTTGCCTTCACCATCCTCAAAGGTGCGATCCTCGATCGGAGCGAGCGGTATACCCAGTTTCTCGGCAAGAGGCTTTGCGAGATGCGCGGCCTCGCTGAATGAAAACACCATCATGACGGTTTGGCGTCGCTTGGGGCGAAGCGGTCCATAAGGGCGACCACGGTGGCATCGTCGACTTGTTCAAAGTCCCGGTAAGATGCTCCGACGGCACCAAACGTGAGATCGCTCAGGCATATTGTGATGTCTGCGAGGTTCTTAAGCCGGGCTTTCAGGTCGGGCGGAGCGACTGGAAGTGCCACGATGATCCGTGCCGGTTTGTGATTGCGCAAGGTCTTCAGACTGGCAATGAGCGTCGTGCCGGTTGCAGCGCCATCGTCAACGACCACAAGTGTTTTTCCAGCAAGCGGTATCCTTTTGCGTCCGCGCCGATACAGGGCTTTGCGGCGCTTGATCTCGGGAAGTAGCGATTGCGCTGTTTGCTGGAGATCACTGTGAGAGAGACCGAAATGCTTTGCGACTTCTTCGTTGGGTGTCACGTCAAAAGTATCACCGTTGACCACCGCGCCGACGGCAAGTTCGGGCTGATCGGGGGGCGTGATTTTGCGCACGAACACAAGGTCCATTGGAATGCCGTGGGCAGAACAAATCTCAGCGGCCACAGGCACGCCACCGCGGGGCAAGGCTATGACGACGCTGTTGTTTGAGTTGAGTTTCGGTAACGCGGCCGCAAGTTGCTGGCCTGCTTCGGAGCGGTCTTGGAAGATCATGGCGCACCTCGGTGTCGTCTCATCTGGCAGGGCAGCATAGGCGTGACTTGATGGTGGCCGGTTGATCGATCTCAATCGTAAGATGGGGATAGAGGTCACCTGGTGTTTCGTGAATTGAGCGTTTGCGGCATAGGCAGTGTGGCGACAAATCGGGTAAGGGTAACGTATGGCTCTGGACGCTGATCGATTATTCCCGCTTGAACCCGGCACACGGCAGCTTGCGCGTGCGCTGTTCGAAACTGTTTCGGGACTTCCGATCATCAGTCCACATGGGCACACGGATCCGCGCTGGTTTGCAGAAAATGAGCGGTTTCCTGACCCGGCTCAGCTTTTTGTGACCCCTGACCACTATGTGTTCCGCATGTTGTTTTCACAGGGTATTCCGCTTGAGCGCCTTGGGGTTCCGCGCGTTGATGGGGGGCCTTGTGAAACGGACGGGCGCAAGATCTGGCGGATTTTTGCAGAGAATTACTACCTCTTTCGCGCGACGCCTTCGAAGATGTGGATTGATCATAGTCTTGAGCAGGTTTTTGGGTTGGATCAAGATTTGACGGCAACGACGGCCGATGCGTTTTATGACCATATTTCAGAGTGTCTGGGCCGAGATGAGTTCCGCCCCCGTCAATTGTTTGATCGATTTGGCATTGAGGTATTGAGCACGACCGAGAGTGCGATTGATCCTCTGATCTGGCACAAGGCCCTTCAGACGTCGGGTTGGCAGGGGCGCGTGATCACGGCCTATCGACCGGACAACGTTGTTGACCCTGAGTTTGAGGGATTTGCACAGAACGTCATGACGCTGGGAGAGTTGACAGGGGAGGACACGACGTCCTGGCAGGGATATCTGGCAGCGCATCGCAACCGGCGTGCCTTTTTCAAGGCGCATGGAGCGACATCGTCAGACCATGGTCATCCCAGCGCGCGCACGGAAAACCTGACGCAGTCTGAGGCGGCCGATCTGTTTGAAAGGGCGATAGCTGGGAAGTGTTCGAGCGAAGAGGCCGACGTATTTCGGGGGCATATGCTGACGGAAATGGCACGGATGAGCCTTGAAGACGGTCTGGTCATGCAAATCCATCCGGGGTCTTTTCGCAATCATTCCAAGCCGATTATGGCCCGGTTCGGTCGGGACAAGGGGTTTGATATTCCGAAGCGGTCCGAGTTTGTGCAGGCGTTGCGGCCATTGCTTGAGGCCTTTGGAACGGACCCGAGGCTGAGCATCATCGTTTTCATGTTGGACGAAGCCACCTTGTCGCGCGAGTTGGCGCCCTTGGCGGGGGTCTATCCGGCGCTGAAGCTTGGGCCGCCGTGGTGGTTTTTTGACAGCCCTGACGGGATGATGCGGTTTCGTGAGCTGACGACGGAAACTGCCGGGTTTTACAACACCGTTGGCTTCAATGATGATACGCGCGCTTTCTGTTCTATCCCGGCCCGTCACGACATGGCGCGCCGCGTTGATTGTGCTTACCTCGCAAAGTTGGTGCGGGCGGGCAGGCTGGCAGAGGCGGACGCCTATGAGTTGGCGCAGGACCTTTCGTATGGACTTGCCAAGAAAGCCTATCGATTATGACCGACAGCTCGCCGAGGTTGGCGCGAGAAAAGTCTCCGCCCAAAGCTGCAATTGTTCATCTGGGGTTGGGGGCGTTCTTCCGTGCACATGGTGCTTTGATAACCGAAGACGCGATGCGGGATTGTGGCCGAGACTGGGGGATCATCGGTGTCAGTCTGAGGTCGCCGGGCATTCGAGACAAGTTGGCAGAACAAGACAACGTCTACACGGCGGTTGAGATGAGCGGGACTGGGCGGGTGCCGCGCGTTGTTGAAGCTTTGAGCGGTGTTGTTTTTGCGCCGGAAGACCCGGACGCTCTTTTGCTGCAAATGGCTGATCCCGCGATAAAGATCGTGTCGCTCACCGTGACAGAGAAGGGCTATTGCCACATCCCGGCCACTGGAGAACTGGACGTTTCACAGGCTGATATTCAGGCGGATATCAAGTCGAAGCATCCGTCGACGGCAGTCGGATATCTGGTGCGCGCGTTGGCGATGCGACGCAACGCGGGCTTGCGACCGTTCACCGTTTTGAGTTGTGACAACCTGCCGAATAATGGGCGTGTCGCCCAAAATGTGGTGGTTGGTCTGGCAGCGTGCATTGACGCTGATTTGGCGCGTTGGATCGCGTCTGAGTGTCGGTTTCCCTCGACGATGGTGGACCGGATTGTTCCGGCCACCGCGGCTGAGGACATCGACCTTTTGGCCGACACTTGTGGCCACCGTGATCTTACCCCTGTGTTTCACGAACCGTTTTGCCAATGGGTGATTGAGGACAGATTTGTGGACGGCGCACGCCCCGATTATGGGTCCGTCGCTGGTGTTCAGATGGTTGAAAATGTTGAGCCATTTGAACTGATGAAGCTCAGGATGCTGAATGGCACACATTCTGCATTGGCCTATCTGGGGTATCTCGCGGGCTGCGAGACGATATCGGATACGGTTCTGGAGGCGGTCTTTCGTGGCTACCTGCAAAGGGTTTGGCGGGACGAGATAATTCCAACGATCACGCCGCCTTTGGGCGTTGATCTGACGGCGTATGCGGATGAATTGCTGAGGCGATACGCGAACCCTGCAATCAAACACAGGACGTGGCAGATCGCGATGGACGGGAGCCAGAAACTCCCCCAGCGTATCCTTGGGACGATTGCGGAGTGTCAGGGGGCCGGACGGCGCTGCGATGGTCTGATCCTCGCGGTGGCGGGATGGATGCGCTATGTCGGAGGCGTGGACGAGAAGGGCAAAACGATTGACGTTCAAGACCCGCTGGCCGAGCGCTTGCGTGCTGTGACTGAGGCTGGCTCTGGTCCCCATGATGTCGTCGACCAGCTGTTGTCCGTGAGAGAGATTTTTTCGGCAGCACTTGCTGAAGACCTGAAAGAGGATCTTGCTCAGGCCTATGAGGCATTGGCAGCAAATGGCGTCAGACAAAGCATGATGAGTTACATTGACCGTGCGCGGTAAGGACCTGCAGCGCAAGGCGCGCCGAGAACCTTAGAGGCCGCGTTCAATCCATTTCTCGCCAGGGCAAGCCCCTCGGTTGGGTCGCCGGTGACGTTTTGCGCTTAAACCCTCGCACGGTTGCGGTGTTGGTTGTGACCTCTGGGTGTCTCTATGATCATTCGTCCGACTGGCACGGCGCGCTGCATTTATGAGCGTGTCGCCGCGTTGCGCCGCACCAATTCTCAAATTGCAAATATTCGTGCAACAATTGAATGCGAGCCATGTCTCAGGCGACGTATCGATGAGCAGTGCATGAGCCAAACCGGATCGTCAGTGAAAGCTGGCTCTCCTTAATCTGGTGAGATGTCCGTGCCCTGCTCTTCAATGTGCCGCTACCCCGTCGGGAGGGTTACTCTTCCGGGTGAGCGGATCTCAGGGAACAGCGTGATTTTCGATCAAAACCGGATTCCGCTGCGTATCCAAAGGCGAGTCTGCTCTTGTGGGGCGGGGCCGGTGGGTTGATCGAAGATATGTGTGATGCTGATTTCGCCGATGTAGTCGCCCTGAATTGTGCGCAGGCCAAGCGATGCGCTTGACCAGTCGTCGGCACGGGACGGCAGGATCGAATTGGTATTGTTCCAGAACCGCCCGAAATCGATGCCTGCGTAGGCTTGAGTGAACACTATGCCCTTATCATCCTGACTTGGTGGCTGCACGTTGTAGGCAAGTTCAATCCGCGAACCGAGGCACTGGTCGGCAGACACATATGTCTGATCAAAGCCGCGCGCGTAGGCGTTGGTTCCATAGCCGCACCGTTGTGAGACCGGGAGGCTATCGCCGGACCATTGTCCGACCAAACCGGCATTGGCGACCCACATATCAGAAAGAGGGAGGGAGACTTCGGTGCTGAATGATGCACGCAGGAAGTCCGACGTCGCACCGGGTGTGGAGGCCAGCGGGTTTCCGGGTTCTGATGCACCAAGCGCGTCGAGGCCTTTTGTGACCGCAGCCGCGAACCGGCGCTGGAAGAGGTTTGGTAATCCTTGTTGGTAGAGAACCGATGCACGCAGCAGTCTCAGGTCTTCGTCGATTGACGGCATCCCGAGTAAGGTTCCGTCGGAGTGCCGCCCGATAAGTTCGATGGTTGAGGTCAGCTGAGCCTCGTTATCGCGCTTTGATGAATGTCGCAAACCCAATGCGCCGACACGAAGTGTCCCGGTGATGTTCAGCGCAATCGTCTCAGGTGAGCCAAGCGTCACGTCAGATTGGGTGAAATTTGCAAACCCAAGGAGGCTCTCAGAAATGGAGAAGCGGTAACCGATACCACCGGCCGTCAATTCCAGATCGTCATCGTCAGATGGTCCTGCAATCACACCGACGACATCCAGCTGGTCGTTGTTCAAGAAGAGGTCAGGTGAAACGTGGCCCAGTCCAAGTATGTTCGGACCAACTTCTGTCGAGCCATAGGTGTCAAAGGTGAGGAAAGTTGTCGGTTCGTCGAGTTTACGGATGTTGGATGTTGAGCCTCTGTCCACACCTGCAGCGGGATCAGTGACGTTTGAGGCAAAGAAAGACTGGGCATGCGCCGCGTTTGGGAGTGCCAGAATGAGTGACGTCAGGGCGGTCAATGCGGCGCTCTTGCCACGAGCGCAAAAAACGTTCTTCTTTGGCTCGCGCCAAAGGGCCTTGTTGGTTTTCATGAAGTTCTCATCCCCGTATTCAACGCCACCATGTGGGGATACTTATTCAAATGCAAGGGGTTAGCGTGGTTGTGCGTCTGTTCGAATTGTGCTTATAACGTCGCCGTCTTCCGCACAGGTTAGTCTCACACGTTTGCCATTATAATAGAAGGTCAGTCGAAAACGCCCTGCATCTTCGTCTTGGCCAACCTCAAACTTGCTGGTGATATCGCCACGACGCATTTTGGCCTGAACCTCGGCTGGATCAATGCCCAGTAATTTGCCCAAATCTTGGGCATCGATCACTGGCTGACCATTGTTCAGTTCGATCTTCATGGCGCATGCTTCCAATTGAGGTTGCTCTTTATCAAGGATCACGCAGGCCAGATATCAAGCCGCAGGCTGTCAGAGCACTGTTAGAACTCGGAATGGCTGGGCCTTGCCTTCGATGTCTTTTAGGGTTGCCAGCCTGCGTATAGCGGATGTTCGGAGGTGATTGGCAGTCGTTCCGGGCGCTGATTGCGGGCGGATGCGTAAACCGCTGTCACAAATTCAAGCGACCGCCGCCCGTCCTCAAAAGTCACACTGCTGCTGTCTTTGCCGTCAAGCGCATCGGCAATAGCTGCAAACAGACCTTTGTAGCCAGAAGGTGGGGCCGTGACGGTCCCGAGCACATTATTGATCTGATCTTGTGTGATGGGTGCACGGGCTTTGAACTGCCAGGCATGGTTGGCCGGTGAATAGGGCGCGTGATCGGATTCTACGCTGAAGCCTTCAAACATGAGCCGCAAACGGCTGATATTTTCAGCGCATCCCAAGGTGACAGATGACGTAACCACGGCGCCGCTTTCCATTCGCAGACTTAGGGCGGCGCAGTCTTCGACTTCGATGTCGTTCACGCGCGTTGCAAGCTCGGCGTAGACCTGCGCAACGGGACCAAGTGCTGCGGACAGTAAGTCGTGGATATGGATGGCATGCCCGAGTATTGCGCCACCCTGTTCACCCGCCCATGTGCCGCGCCACGGCACGCCGTAATAGTCGGCTTCGCGATTCCAATGGGTTTCAAGCGTCCCGGCGAATGCGCGCCCCGCCAGCCCCGCTGCGATCAGTGCCTGAAGCTGCGCCATGCCCAGTCCGAAGCGATACTGAAAGACCGGAACCAGAAAACCTCCGGTGGCCTCAATCCGCGCGGCAAGGGCGTCGGCTTCTTTCAGCGAGCTGACCAACGGCTTTTCACAGATGACTTTCTTTCCGGTATCCAGCGCCCTGATACAGGCCTCAAAATGCAGGTGCGGGGGGAGGCAGATGTCGATGATATCAACCGCAGGATCGTTCAGAACGACGTCGAGGTCCGCTGTAAATTCCGTGTTCGGGTGACGAGCAGCCAATGCACGCCCCCGCACTTCGTCAAGGTCGCAGATCGAATGGACACGGTAGCGGTCAGGCAGGGCCGCATAGCCTTCGAGGTGTTCAGCGCCGATACCGGCGCCAACGATGCAAACCGCGTGTTTCATGGGTTTTGCGCCTTCACCTGTGCTTCGATGGCCAGTCTCATGGTGGTAAAGGTATGCGTCTGCGCAACGGCAGTTTCGCTTCTGTCTTGGACATCACAGACAAGTCGGGGGAAGTAGGGCAGACCGGCATCATCGCAGGGGATAAGTTCGTTTTTGGTGCCGTTGACCAAAAGGAGCGTGTTGGTCCTGTGGGGGCGCCCGATATCGGTGTATTTCCTCAATTCGATCTGACCTTCGGTGCCTTGTATGAACAAGCGGCCATCCCCCCATGTGGGCAGGCCATCAGGTGTGAACCAGTCCACGCGGATATAGCCATGGCCGTTATCCGATTGCAGAACGAGTTCGCCAAAGTCCTGAAAGCCGGGTCTTTCGGGCATTGTGGTGTTTTCGACATGCGCGTGGGCGATGGTGGCGTCCGTCGAGCCGGTGAAATGCAGAAACTGGTCGATCTGGTGTGAGCCGATATCACACAGGATGCCGCCGAATTGGGCGGCGTCAAAGAACCAGTCCGGACGGGTCGCCAGATTTTGTTTGTGGGGGCCGATGCCGATGGTCTGGACAACGCGGCCAATTGCTCCGCCGAACACAAGTTCTTCGGCCTTCGTCACGGCGGGGACTTCGAATCGCTCGGAGAAATTTACTGTCCAGATACGACCTGTGCGCGCCTGAACGGCACGCAGGCTATCCAACTGGGCCAGCGTCGTGCAGCCTGGCTTGTCGACCATAACGTCTTTGCCAGCTTCCATGGCTTCGATGGCAAGAGCTGCGCGTTGGGCGGGAATGGCCGAGATCAGCACCATGCGAACGTCCGGATCATCGAGAATGCGGCGACGGTCCGTTACTTTGGAGAGTTCTGGAAAGACCTGAGTGAACTTTGTTTCTGTTACGGCTGCGCCGCTGGTCCAAAAGGCGTCGCAGGTGCAACCTTGTTCCAGCATTCGATCCAGCATCCCAAAGATATGTCCATGGTCGATCCCCAGAATCCCAAGCTTGAAAGCCATTCCGTCATTCCTTAGGTGCTCGCGCTGGCTTGCCTCAAGGCTGGCCCGCTTTTGTGAGCAATCTGGCGCATTTCCATCAAAGCGTCGATGGGGGACTGGTTTTTGCTCTGTCGTTGTCCTGGCAGGCATGTTTATTCTCATTGCATGCCAAGTGATCAAACCCAGATGTTCATTATTTTCGCCGTTCTGTTTGTTCTGCTGGTCTGGGGACGCATTCGCTACGATCTGGTGGCTTTCGGGGCCTTGATTGTTGCGGCGGGTCTGGGGCTGGTTCCGTCGGATCAGGTGTTTTCGGGTTTCGGACATTCTGCCGTTGCGATCATCGCGCTTGTTTTGATCGTCTCGCGCGGGCTGATCGGGTCGGGTGCGATTGAGATACTTGCAGCCCGGCTGCTGGATGCGGATCGGCCCCTGCCTTTTCACATTGCAATCATGGCTTTTGTCGGGGCAGGGCTGTCGGCCATCATCAACAACGTGGCCGCGCTTGCTATTCTGATGCCGCTTGATGTGGAGACGGCTGCAAAGGCAAAACGCGCGGTCAGTCAGACGCTGATGCCGCTGTCGTTTGCGACAATTCTAGGCGGGATGATCACTCTGATTGGAACGCCGCCCAACATTGTCATTTCAGAGTATCGACAGGATGCACTTGGCGCGCCGTTCGGCATGTTTGATTTTGCGCCTGTTGGTCTGTCTGTGGCACTGGCAGGGATCGCGTTTGTTTCGTTTGTCGGGTGGCGGTTCTTGCCTACTCGCGAAGGCGCGGTCGAGCAGGAGGCTTCGTTTGCCAAAGGCCGCTATATTGCCGAGCTTCGTGTCGGAGAGAAGGCGCTGAGTGACACGGTCGAGGTTGGCGATCTCTACCCGCTTGCGGATGAGCACGACCTGCACATTCTTGGACTTGTGCGACAAGGTAAGCGCCTGGCAGGTTTTGCTGCGCACGAGGTAATCCGCGCGAGCGACTTTATTGTGGTTGAGGGCGAGACGAAGTCGATTGAAGCGTTCATGGGGAAGGCAGAGCTGGAGTTTTCAGGGTCGGAAAAACACGAAGGTGGCGTCATATCCGGCGGACTGACTTTGACAGAGGCGATTGTGCCGGACGGTGCGCGCATTGCAGGGCGGACGGCACGCGGACTGAAGCTATTGTATCTCCATTCGGTCACGCTTTTGGGTGTTTCGCGCAATGGTCAACGCTTTCTGGACCGGGTTCGGCTTTTGACGGTGAAGCCTGGCGACGTCCTGTTGCTTTTGGGAACACCCGAGCGCAACGCCGCCGCCGCGGCCTGGCTGGGTGTCTTGCCGCTGGAAGGACGTCAGACGCAGATGGTGCAACGCTCAAAGGCGGGTCTGTCCATCGGCATCTTTTTGGCCGCGATTGGGGTGGCGGTGCTTGGCTGGAGTTCATTGCCTGTCGCGCTTGCCGCGGCCGTCGTCGGATTTGTGGCCGTTGGATTGGTGTCGGGGACTGAGGTTTACGACTCGATTGAGTGGAAGGTGATCGTTCTACTGGCGAGCCTGATCCCGCTTGCTGCTGCTTTTGAGGCGTCAGGGGGCGCCGATTTGATTGCGTCCCAGATTCTGGGTGTGACTGAAGGGTTTCCGGCTTGGGTTTCACTACTGGTTTTGATGATCGTCACGATGACGCTGTCGGATTTTCTGAACAATGTCGCGACCACCCTTATCGCGGCACCGATTGCGCTTGGCCTGGCAACGGCCACTGAAACGAACCCTGATGCGTGGTTGATGGCCGTCGCGGTGGCGGCATCCTGTGCTTTCCTCACGCCGATTGGGCACAAGAACAATACCATTATTCTTGGGCCCGGAGGATATCGTTTCGGCGATTACTGGCGGATTGGCTTGCCCTTGGAAGTGCTGGTCGTGGCCGTCGCGATGCCGGCGATTCTGGTGTTCTGGCCGCTTTGATCTGCGCTTTTGGTGGTCTAGTTTGCCGCCAGAACCCGACGATTGGCGGAATGCGCGACCCCCTCCGGGAAATAGACTGCACGCCTTGCACCGCTCAGAACGCCAAGCCCTGCATTGTCGCGCAAAAGTTCGGCTGGTGTCGCAGTGGCGCGCTCAACGGCACGAGAAAGCGCATCCCCGACCAGTGTTGTCATGACATCAAGTGCGCGGGGTATTTCAAGGTCGGCACCTGCCAATGTTCCGTCTTCAAGGGTGAGGCGGCCGTCCTTGCGAAATATCTGACGACCGTTGAGTTGAAAGTTCTGCAGGTCTGAGCCTGCGCAAGCCATTGCGTCCGTCACCAGAAACACACGGTCCGACCGTGGTTTGGCGGAAAGCGCGATGGCGATTGTGGTGGGGTGGACGTGTATGGCGTCAGCGATCAGACCTGCAAAAACATCATCGCGCGAAAGCGTCGCGCCGACCAGTCCGGGCTCGCGACTTTGAAGCTGGCTCATCGCGTTGAATAGATGCGTCGCGCAACGTGCGCCGGCATCAAAAGCAGCATGGCAGGCTACGGCGTCAGCATCTGTGTGGCCAAGCGATACAACGATACCCGCCTGCGCCATTGCGCTGATTTGTGCGGGCGTCGTGCTTTCCGGAGCCACCGTCACCATCACGTTGGCCAGTCTTTCGGCGGCATGTAGCACGACCTGCAGGTCGTCGTCGTTCATTGCTCGGATCAGTGTCGGATCATGAGCGCCCTTGCGCGCCACCGACAGGTGCGGGCCCTCAAGATGGATCCCGACAACCCCCTCGATGTTCTGGGCAATTGCCTGCTCGACCGCGTCAATGGCTGCTCGGGTGCGTTCTGGTGTGTCGGTGATGAGCGTTGGCAGGAATGCAGACGTGCCGGTCGATGCATGGGCCGCAGCGATCTTTTGGAGGGTTGCGACGGATTGGTCGTCGTTGAACATCACACCGCCGCCTCCATTGACTTGAAGGTCTACGAAGCCGGGTGTGATCAGACCACCGCTCAGGTGCTCGACAGGGCAACCATCAGGCACACAACCGGCAGGCTCTATGCTGAACAGACCACTGGTATTGCAAACAAGCGCGTGGTCGTCGAGTAAAGAGCGCCCGTCGTGAATTTGCGCGCCAATAAGGGCCTTTCGTGGTGTGCTCATACCGTTTCAGTCACTTTTTTGAGGTGACGAGGCGCGTCCGGGTTGATGCCGCGCGATGCTGCGGTGCGCTCGACCATGGCGTAGAAACTGGCGATCAACGAGATCGGATCTGTCAGTGCATGTCCGGTGCGTGTCGCATCGAGCGCGCTGGCTTCGGTCACTTTTTCTGTTGTGGCAAATACCTTCGCGCCTTTGGCCGCGATCTCATCTGCGACGCCCGCAAGTGCCGCTTCTGCTTCGTCCGCTGAGGCGAGCGCAATCACTGGAAAGCCCCCGTCAACGATGGATACAGGCCCATGCAAAACTTCGGCGGACGAATAGGATTCCGCGTGTATCTGGCAGGTTTCCTTGAATTTCAGCGCGGCTTCATTTGAGATCGCATATGCAGGGCCACGGCCCAGACAGTAGATCGAGTTGCGACCCTCAAGCGCGCCCCGCGCAGTCGGCCAATCCGTCTGCACCGCGCTTTCAAGCTTTGTGGGCAGGTCTTGGATGGCTTTGAGCAAGGCGGCGTCTTCTGCCCATTCTGCCAAAAGCCAGATGCCCGCAACAGCCGAATTCACGAAGGTCTTTGTGGCCGCCACGCTAAGTTCTGGCCCGGCGTGCAGGTCAAGCGTGTGATCAGCAACCTTTGCGAGTGGGCTATCGGGATGGTTTGTCATGGCGATAGAAAGCGCCCCGCCTTTGCGCGCCATCCGCGCCATCTCAACGATGTCAGGGCTCTTGCCGGATTGCGAAACAGAGAGGCAAACGCTGCCCTGCAGATTGAGTTGACGCTTGTAGATCGAGGCTATGGACGGCCCAATCGAAGCAATCGGCGTGCCAAGCAATAGCTCGGAGGCGTATTTCAGATAGGTTGCGACATGGTCGGATGATCCCCGCGCGACGCTTACCATAAAGGACGGGCTTTGCCTGCGGACGGCGTCTGCGGTTGCTTCAATGTCGTCTTTTCCATTGCGAAGGAGCCGATCCACGGCGCTTGGGATTTCCAACACCTCGCGGCGCATTTGTGTCTCGGCCATCTCGGGTGTCCTATTCCTTTGCAAGACGAAGCTCGGCTACGAAATTGTAGGCGTCTCCGCAGTAAATGGATTGAGTGAATTCCACGGTACGCCCGTCGGAAAGGTAGGAGGTCCGTTCGATCCGCAATCCCGCTTTCCCAGGTTCGACTTCGAGAAGGGCTGCGTTGTCTTCCTCCAGATTAATGGCAGAAATCTTTTGAAGCGCGCGCGCCGGTCTGAAGCCCGCTTGTTCGAGAACCTCGTAGAGCGAGGTCTCAACCAGTAGAGGGTTGGGCAGCATCTCGGTCGAGAGTGAGGCCCGCTCGATCGCCATTGGTTTGCCATCCGCCGTCCGCAGGCGTGCAATACGTGATACCGAGGCATCAGGTGAGAGTGCTAGTGCCAGAACCTCGTCGGGCGAGGGCATGAAGATACCGCGTTCAAGCCAGATGCTGGTCGATGACATTCCGCGCCGCGCCATGTCTTCGCTGAAAGACGTAAGACGCGAAAGCGATTGCTCAAATTGTGGTGTGTCCGAGGCGACAAACGATCCCGAACCCTGCTTTTGAATGATTATGCCATCTTCTGCCAGCGCATGAATCGCCTTACGGACTGTCACCCGGGACATGTCCGTGATGCTTGCGATCTCACGTTCCGGGGGCAGAGAATTGCCGGCCTTAAGCACACCCTGATCAACGCCTTCGCTCAGTCTTTGACGTAGTTGGACGTATCTAGGGCCGCCGTCAGGTCGGAGCCATTTGTCGGGCGCGAGAAAGTCCACGATACTCATCGGCCGGCCCGTTGCAGGTTAGCAGCATGTTTAGCCGCCAGTTGAAACGCGCCGTCCAGCGAGTCGCCGCGAGACGAAAGGCGTCCCTGAAGGGCTTCGCTTGGGAGGTATGGCGCGTAGTGCGGTCCGACGCCGCCTGTCAGGCAAAGAGCGTCCCCCGAGCGAAAGCCCAGCGTTGTGAGGGCCTGCATTATGTAGTCAGCGCCCTCGCTCATGATCGCGCGCCCCCAAAGATCGCCGGCACGCGCGGCGTCAACGACATTGGGCGCAAGGGTGCCGTAGTCTCCCGGTGTGGCGTTGGCTGCGAAGGCGACAATCTTGTTTGGGTCATTGTTGAAATGTGTGAGCAGGCTGCGGGTTAGATCCGAGTGTGCACCAAGCCCATCGTGGCACAGCATTGTGCGACGCAATGCCGAGTGTCCAAGCCACGCACCCGAGCTTTGGTCCGAAACCTGAAAGCCCCAACCTCCGACGTATGCAAATTCTCCGCCACGGCTGCTGGCCACGATCGTTCCAGTGCCTATGGCCAATAAAAACCCGTTCTGATCTCCAAGCGCACCCACGATTGCCGTGGGGCGATCGTCGGTCACGGTTGCGTCTGCGAAGGGCAGGGCGTTCGAAATGCCTGCTGCGTCTTCTTCTGTCATGACGCCTGCAAGTCCCAAATGGGCCACGGCGCCAGATAGGACATCAGGAGAAAGCTGCGCGGTTTTCGCTGCGGCTTGAACCGTATTCAGAACGCTTGTGATTGTCAGCGCCGCGTCGGAAGTTGCGTTCGCGGGTCCGCCTTCAGCTTTTCCGAGGACGCCCGTCGAAAGTCTACCAATCACAGCGCGGCATCCGGTGCCGCCGCCGTCGACGCCTATTAATAGGGTATGACCTGAATCAGACATGCAATACCTTTATAATACCTATTTTCGGAAAGAAAGACCTTTTATCAGATTTACCTGTCCATTGGCCTTAACAATATGGCCAGAATGTGGCGTTGAAGAAAATGGTAGACAAAAGGTATCTAAAAGGTATTAGATTGACGAAGGAGATTCGAATGCGCTTGCCGATGACTGAAATGCTGTCTGACAACGAGGCGATTGACCTGCTGAGCGCAGATCGGGCGGCTTCGGTTTTCGTGGCGGCGCAGGTGGCGGCGCTGCATTCGGTTCAGCAAGCCTCTCAGGAAATTGCGCGTGGGGCCGAAGCCATGGCTTCGGCCATTCGCTCAGGTGGATCACTTGTATATGCTGCGGCCGGTAGCTCGGGCCTTATGGCGCTTGCGGATGCCTGCGAACTGTCCGGAACATTTGGTATCCCGGCTGAAAGAGTGCAGATCCATATGGCTGGTGGTGTGCCTGTTGACGGGCGCATGCCGGGCGGCAGTGAAGATGATGCGCAAGCTGCAGTCGAGGCGATGCATGGGATCGCGGCTGAGGATGTTGTCATTATCCTGAGCGCCAGCGGCACAACACCTTGCGCGGTAGCTGCGGCCGAGTGCGCGCGCTCGAAAGGTGCGGTTGTCATTGCAATTGCCAATAACCCGGGGTCGCTCTTGCTGGAGCTGGCAGAGATTCCTGTGTGTCTCGCCACGCCTCCCGAAGTAATCGCGGGATCAACTCGCCTTGGGGCAGGAACGGCACAGAAGGCGGCGCTCAATCTTATGTCGTCCCAAATGGGAATTGATCTCGGTCATGTGTTTCAGGGGAAAATGGTGAATGTTATTGCTGACAACACCAAACTCGTTGGGCGCGC
>JABDQU010000275.1 GCA_013042105.1 Boseongicola sp. | reverse complement strand
CCGATTACCTTGTCGCCGGTAAAGGCCGGAGCCGCCACAATCCGCGCGCGCATCGCGTGGATCTGATCGAACATCTCGGCCTCGTTTGAATAGGCATCTTCATTCACGCCATAAAGCTTGAGCGCTTTGGGGGACGAGCCTCCCGATTGATCCAACGCCGCAATAAAGCCCTGACCAGAGCGCATCTGTTCTGCTTGTTCTGTGTTCACTGTCATACCCTCGTGATCTGTCTGTTAACCGTCTTTACGAAAATCGCCCGCGCTCTTCTAGCCCTGTTCAAGCGCCGCAACGCCCGGCAGGGTCTTGCCTTCCATCCACTCAAGGAACGCACCACCCGCAGACGAAATATAAGTGAAATCCTCCGCCGCTCCGGCCTTGTTCAACGCCGCAACCGTGTCACCGCCACCGGCCACCGAGATCAGCTTGCCCGCCTTGGTCAAGGCCGCCGCATGGGCTGCTGCCGCATTGGTCGCGGCATCAAACGGCGCGATCTCGAAGGCCCCAAGCGGGCCGTTCCAGATCAGGGTTTTAGCTTCCTCGAAAGCTGCCGCCACGCGCGCGACCGACAAAGGTCCGGCATCGAGAATCATCCGGTCAGCAGGGCAGGCGTCAGCGGCGACCGTGATATTGTCCGCGCCCTCGGCGAACTCCGTGGCGCACACCACGTCTACCGGAAGGATGATCTCGCATGCCGCCTCTTCGGCCTTGGCCATGATCTCGCGCGCGGTGTCTGCCATATCGTGTTCGGCCAGCGATTTGCCGACGTTGTGCCCTTGTGCGGCCAAAAACGTGTTTGCCATGCCGCCGCCAATGACCAGCGCGTCCACCTTGCGCACCAGATTGCCCAGAAGGTCGAGCTTGGTCGAGACTTTCGCACCGCCAACAACCGCCACCACGGGGCGCTCTGGCGCGCTCAACGCGGCTTCCAGCGCGCGCAATTCAGCTTCCATCAAACGACCTGCACAGGAGGGCAGCAAATGCGCGACACCCTCGGTTGAGGCATGCGCGCGGTGCGCAGCCGAGAAAGCATCGTTGCAGTAAACGTCTCCGAGGGATGCCAGAAACTGCGCCATGCGCGGATCGTTGGCCTCTTCCATGGCAGTGAATCGCGTGTTCTCAACCAAAACGACAGCCCCGTCCGGCAAGGCCTCTAGGCTTGCGCGGTCCGGGCGTTCGACAAATGTGACGTCCCGCCCCAGCGCGTCTGTCAGGGCAGGCACCACAATGCGCAACGACATGTCCGGGTTCGGCTGTCCCTTCGGTCGACCGAAATGCGCCAGCATCACCGGCGTGCCACCCTTGGCCAGAATATCCGTGATCGTCGGCACGATCCGTTCGATCCTTGTGGTGTCGGTGACGGTCGCGCCGTCCACCGGCACGTTCAGATCGACGCGGGTCAAGACCAGCTTGCCGGTGAGGTCCATGTCGTCGAGTGTCTTCCAGGTCATATCAGATCTCCACACGTAAGCGTTGCTTCACTCCCTATCCTAGCCGACGCGCAGGTCAACCGGCGGATCATTGCCTTTCGCCCTTTTCCTTGGAGGCTGCGCGCACTAGGGTCTCGCCAAATCGAGTAAAAGGAGTGCCAGATGGCCGACTATAAAGACCCCGAGAACACTATCCTGATCGAGCTGAAGGATGGCACCGTTGCGATCGAACTTCTGCCCGACGTGGCCCCACAGCATTGTGCGCGCATGAAGGAACTGGCGCGTGCGGGCGAATACGACAACGTTGTGTTTCACCGCGTGATTGACGGCTTCATGGCGCAAACAGGCGACGTGCAGCACGGCGATTTCGTGGATGGGTTTGATCTGCGTCGCGCAGGCACCGGCGGATCGGACAAGCCGGACGTTCCGGCCGAGTTCTCCAAACTGCCCCATGATCGCGGCACAATTGGCGCGGCACGCAGCCAGAACCCGAACTCGGCCAACAGCCAGTTTTTCATTAACTTTTCTGACAATGCCTTCCTGAACGGTCAGTATACCGTCTATGGCCGCGTCATCTCGGGGATGGAACATGTCGACGCCATTGCCCGTGGTGAGCCGCCGATGAACCCCGATCGCATGCATTCGGTCAAGGTTGCGGCAGATGCGTAAGCTCGGTTTTGCGCTCGTATTCCTTGCGGCTCCTGTTGCCGCGCAGGAGGCCACCGACGGGCCGGGTCCGAACCTTGTGATCGAAGTCGCAGGCGAGACCAGCGGCACGGTCGTGATTGATCTGCTGGAGGATGTGGCGCCCCTGCACGTGGCGCAGATTACGGCGTTGGCTGAAGAGGGCGCTTATGACAGCGTTGTGTTTCATCGCGTGATCGAAGGCTTCATGGCGCAGACCGGCGATGTCGAATTTGGCAAACTCGGCGGCGATATGCGCATGGCGGGGCGTGGTGGATCGGATTTGGACGATCTTCCGGCTGAGTTTTCCGAAGTGCCTTTTGACCGCGGGGTCGTGGGCATGGCGCGCAGCCAGGACCCGGATTCCGGCAATAGTCAGTTCTTTATCATGTTCGATGAGGGCTATTTCCTGAACGGTCAGTATACCGTTGTCGGGCGCGTGATTGATGGCATGGACGTGGTCGATGCGATCAAGCTTGGCAAAGGTCCGAATGGCGCTGTGATCGGCGAACCGGACCGGATGGAAAGCGTTTCTGTGGAGAAGTAACGTTTCGCGCCTTCGGCGCGATCCGCTGGGAGGACGATGTCCTCCCAGACCCTCCTTGGATATTTCAAAACAGAAGAAGGGCGCTGCGGAGCGTTGTTCTCCCAACCCTTCACCCTCGCGTGAGGGGGGCTAGGCCACAGGCGATCCGTCTGCCACATTTGTCATGATTGCTCGTCCAGGGAGGACCGACACCATGCGCTTGACACATCTCATTGCGGCGACTGCCATTGCCTTAAGCGGAGCCACGGGGTCAGCAAACGCCGATCCTTCGTTCTGGAAATTCGAGTGGCCCAATACCAACTTCGATATCACCACGGTCGACAACTGGGTCGAGATCCTGTCAGGCGGCCCACCAAAAGACGGCATTCCGGCGCTGCATGAGGTGTCGTTCATACCTGTCGACAGTGAAACACGACTTGAGGATATGGAGCCCGTCATTACCGTAGAGATCGACGGCGCGACCCCGCGCACCTATCCGATCCGCTATCTCACCTGGCACGAGATTGCGAACGACACCGTGAATGGCATCCCGATCGCCGTCACCTTCTGCCCCTTGTGCAACTCGGGCATCACCTTTGACCGCCGCGTCGATGGTGATGTTCTGAGCTTCGGCGTCTCGGGCAAACTCAGAAACTCCGACATGGTGATGTACGACCGCGAAACCGAAAGCTGGTGGCAACAGGCCATTGGGACCGGCATCGTCGGGGAATACACTGGCGTCGAACTCACGCAACTGCCCACATGGATGGAAAGCTGGTCCGAGTTTAAAACCCGCAACCCCGACGGTCTTGTGATGGACGAACCGCCATGGCCACGCCAATACGGCCGCAACCCATACGTCGGCTACGACAGCTCGACGCGCCCCTTCCTCTACAACGGCGAAATGCCCCCCCACGACATCCCGGCACTGGCCCGCGTCGTGCGCGTCGACGACAAAGCCTGGACCTTCGAACGCCTGCGCAAAGAAGAGGAAATCACGCAAGACGGGATCACCCTCACGTGGCGGGCAGGACAGGCCTCAGCGCTTGATCAATACACCATCGGGGCCGGGCGCGACGTCGGCACTGTGCGCGTGAAAGACGCAGCAGGCAACGATCTGCCCCACGACGTCATGTTCGCCTTCGCCTTCCACGCCTTTTTCCCCGAAGGAGACTGGAAGCTAAACTAAACGGCTTCATCCTTTTAAAAATACCTCGGAGAGCGCGAGAGGCAGAGCCTCTCGCCTACCGCGACGCGCGTCAGCGCGGCGCAATCAGCCTTCCAAAACCACCAAAGCGTGTCGCTTCTTGCCCGCCGACAGCTTCACCGGCGACGCCAAAGCGCCCGCATCCAGCATCAAACCGGCATCCGTCAGAGGTGTGTCATCCATCCGCGCGCCATTTTCTGCGATCAAACGCTTGGCCTCCTTGCCGGACTTCGCAAGACCCGCCCGCACCAGCACCTGAACCACCGATATCCCGTCGCCCACATCCGACTTACTCAAAGCCAGCGTCGGCAAATCATCTCCAACACCGCCCTTTTCAAAGACTTCCCGCGCCGTCGCTTCTGCCGCCGCAGCCGCCTCACGCCCGTGCAACAAGCCCGTCACCTCGTTGGCCAAACGTATCTTCGCCGCGTTGATCTCGGACCCTTCCAGAGAGCCCAGACGATCACACTCATCCACAGGCAACTCTGTATAGAGCTTCAAAAACCGCCCCACATCCGCATCCGTTGTGTTCCGCCAGAACTGCCAGAACTCGTAAGGCGACAGCATGTCGGACGACAACCAGATCGCGCCGCCCTGAGATTTGCCCATCTTCTTGCCGTCGCTCGTCGTCAAGAGCGGCGTCGTCAAACCGAAGATCTCGCTCTCCAGCACCCGACGCGTCAGATCAATACCGTTAACGATATTGCCCCACTGATCCGATCCCCCCATCTGCAACAGGCAACCATAGCGGCGGTTCAACTCAAGGAAGTCATAGGCCTGCAAAATCATATAGTTGAACTCAAGAAACGACAGCGATTGCTCGCGATCCAGCCGTGACTTCACGCTCTCGAAACTCAGCATCCGGTTCACCGAAAAATGCCGCCCGATATCGCGCAGGAAATCGAGGTAGTTCAGCTCGTCCAACCACTCGGCATTGTTCAGCATGATCGCATCCGTCGGAGCGTCACCATACGACAAATACTGCTGAAACACTTTCTGCATGCCGCTGATGTTTTCATCAATCTGCTCAGGCGTCAGCAAGGGCCGCTCATCCGCACGAAACGACGGATCGCCGACCTTCGTGGTGCCACCACCCATCAGCGTGATCGGCTTGCCCCCGAACTTCTGGTACCAGCGCAAAAGCATGATGTTCAACAGATGCCCGACGTGCAGCGACTTCGCCGTCGCATCATACCCGATATAGGCCGGAACGACGCCCGCGATCAGCGCGTCATCGAGCGATTGTAAATCCGTGCAATCCGCCAGAAAGCCACGTTCAATGATCGTGGCAAGAAAGTCCGATTTTGGGTGGTAGGTCATGGGCCATCGTCTATGCTGAACGCCCGGAACACCCGAGCTTTCGAGCGGGTATAAAGGCCCAAACGGGCAAGGGGAAGGCATGTCGGACACAGGACCTCTCTGGGCGCTTGGCGCGATGTCGGGAACCTCGCTTGATGGCGTGGATGGCGCGATGATCCTGACCGATGGGGTGCGCGTTTTCGAGTTTGGCGATACCGCCTATCGCGCCTACTCTGAGGCCGAACGCGCGGTCTTGCGGGCTGCCTTGGGCAAATGGGACGGTGCGGAAGTCGCCGCCGCTGCTGAAGTGGTCGAAACCGCGCACGCCGAGGTCTTAAGCGGGTTCAGCGGTGTCGACATCGTCGGTTTCCACGGGCAGACCACCGCTCACCGTCCCGACCAGGCCCACACCCATCAGGCCGGTAACGGAGCACTCCTCGCCGAAGTCCTCGACACCCCCGTTGTTTGGGATTTTCGTAGCAATGACATGGCTTTAGGCGGGCAGGGCGCGCCGCTGGCCCCGTTCTATCATTTCGCTCTTGCGCGTCGTGCAAAGGCACAAAACCCTTGCGTTTTTCTCAATATCGGCGGTGTGGCGAACCTCACTTGGGTTGATCCGGGTGCGCCCGGCCCGGAAAGCCCGGGCGCCCTCCTTGCCTTTGACACTGGGCCCGGAAATGCCCGGATCGATGATCTGATGATGAAGCGCCTTGGCCAGCGTATGGACCGCGACGGTGCTCTGACACGGGCCGGCAACGTCGATACCGACATTCTCGAACACCTTCTGACCAAAGAGCGTTTCTTCCGCCGCCTCCCACCCAAATCCCTCGACCGTAACGACTTTTCCGATTGGGGCGAGGCGGTCGCGCATTTGTCTGACGCCGACGCCGTCGCCACGCTTGCCGCGGGAACAGCGGGCGCGATTGCCAAAGGCATCGCCCAATGCCCGACCCCGCCCGAATGTATCTGGGTCACGGGCGGCGGTCGCCATAATCCCGGTCTGATGGAGATGCTCGCCGCCCTTGTCGATTGCCCGGTGGCCCCCGTTGAGGACGCCGGTTTCGACGGCGATATGATCGAGGCCCAGGCCTTTGCATATCTTGCCGTGCGTGTTTTGCGTGGGCTTCCGACCTCCGCCCCCGGAACCACCCGCGTTCCCGCGCCGGTTGGCGGTGGGCATATCAGCCGTCCTTCGGGGATTGGAAACGTCATTTCGACCGGTGGATGACGCCGGCCGCGTTGCCGACAACGCCAAAGCAACGCGCGGTCGCACCGACGTAATACCGACGTGATACCGACGTCATACCGACGTCGAAAAACACGTCTTCAATCGGGAATATCAAACCCGGGTTCGGCCAGCTCAAACCCCTCAAACCGGAAGCCCGGAGACACCGTGCACCCCACCAGAGACCACGCACCTGTGGTTTCTGCTGACTGCCAGTCGTGCTTGTCGACAATGCCTTGCGGTCGCTGTCCTGACGCCAAATCCGGCCCTAACATCAGTGTGTTAGCGGGTCCTGCATCGGTCTTCGATGTCCGCAAAATCACCGGCGCCCCGGCATAAAAGTGCCAGATCTCCACCGCATCCACTTTGTGCCAATGGCTGCGTTGCTGATCCGTCAAAAGAAAGTAAATACAAGTCCCTACAGACCGTTCTTCACCTTTCAGCTCCCATGTCTGGCGATAGAACCC
This sequence comes from Boseongicola sp., assembly GCA_013042105.1. GTDB lineage: Bacteria > Pseudomonadota > Alphaproteobacteria > Rhodobacterales > Rhodobacteraceae > Boseongicola. The sequence goes on along the minus strand of JABDQU010000275.1, from coordinate 8,386 downwards.
ACCCTCAGGATGGGGCTGCAACTCCAGCGCTTCGATGATCTCATCCGCCGTCATCACACCCCTCCCGATGGCCGTCTTAACAACGCTTAACGCAGGATCGATTTGCCCGCGTAAATCGCTGTCTCGTCCAGCATTTCTTCAATACGAATCAATTGGTTATACTTCGCCAACCGGTCCGAACGCGCCAGCGATCCGGTCTTGATCTGACCGCAGTTCGTGGCCACAGCAAGGTCTGCAATCGTCGCGTCTTCCGTCTCGCCCGAACGATGCGACATCACCGCCGTCATCCGCGCACGATGCGCCATATCAACCGCCATCAGTGTCTCAGACAGCGTCCCAATCTGGTTCACTTTCACCAGCAACGAATTTGCCGCCTTATCCGTGATCCCGCGCGCCAAACGCTCCGGGTTCGTCACGAACAAATCGTCCCCAACCAGTTGAACTTTATCACCTAATTCCGCCGTCAAAGCCGCCCAGCCGTCCCAGTCATCTTCGTCCATCCCGTCTTCAATCGACAGGATCGGATAGTCCTTCACCAGCGCGGCCAGATAGGCCACGTTCTCATCCGACGACAGAGATTTCCCTTCGCCCGCAAGCTCATAGCGCCCGTTCTTACAATATTCCGTCGCCGCGCAATCCAGCGCAAGCATGATATCATCGCCCGGCGTATAGCCCGCTTTCTCGACAGCCCGCAGGATGAAATCCAGCGCATCCCGCGTCGAAGACAGGTTCGGCGCGAAGCCACCCTCATCACCAATGCCAGTCGACAAACCAGCCGAGGAAAGCTCTTTCTTCAACGTGTGGAAAATCTCCGATCCCATCCGCACCGCGTCGCGGATGTTTTCCGCCGACACCGGCATGATCATGAATTCCTGAATGTCGATCGGGTTATCGGCGTGTTCACCACCGTTAATGATGTTCATCATCGGCACCGGCAGGACCCGCGCAGACGTCCCGCCCACATAGCGGTAAAGTGGCTGAGCTGTGAAATCCGCCGCCGCTTTCGCCGCCGCCAGAGATACGCCCAGAATCGCGTTGGCGCCCAAACGTCCTTTGTTATCAGTGCTATCCAGCTCGATCATCGCCGCGTCGATAGCTTGCTGCTCGGTTGCATCAAAGCCAACCAAAGCTTCGGCGATCTCGCCGTTCACGGCCGCCACAGCGTCCAGAACGCCCTTGCCCATATAGCGCGATTTGTCCCCGTCGCGCTTCTCAACGGCCTCGTAAGCGCCGGTTGATGCGCCGGATGGAACTGCTGCGCGACCCATCGTGCCGTCTTCCAGATAGACGTCGACTTCAACCGTTGGATTACCGCGGCTGTCGAGAATTTCTCTGGCGTGAATGTCGATGATGGTGCTCATGATGTCCCTCGATCTGTGATGATTTGCGCGCTCTATAGCAGGCCTTTGGGGGCAGGGGGAAGAGACTTATGTGAACGCTAACATCGACCATTAACACTGCTTAACTGCGCACTGCCGCCCGAGCGATCTGCCGTTCTCGCAAGAAAGCGTAAATTCCCGACCCGACGATCAGAGCAATTCCAAGCATGGTCAAAGCGTCCGGTCGCTCGCCCAGAAACAGCATCGCGATCATCAACGCAAAAACCATTCGGGTGTAGCGAAACGGCGCAATCGCCGAGACTTCGCCCACTCGGAGCGCACCGTTAACAAATATGTAGGCGAAAACGACGAAGATGGAAATTCCTACGACCCAGATCGCATTACCCGCGTCAATCGGTTGCCATGCTCCGGTCAAGGGCGTGATGGCCACACCAAGGAAGGTCAAAAAAAGCAAGGCCCAGGCTGAAACAAAGGGCGTCGAAATAGTCTTGGGCAGCATCCGCGTCCCAAGGTCACGTGCGGTCAATCCGATGATGCCAAAAAGCGCCCAAACAATATTCGGATCAAACGCGGCGGTTCCCGGACGTATTATCAAAACTACACCGCAAAACCCGATCGCCACCGCGGTCCAGCGTCGTGGTCCAACCTTTTCGCCGAGAAAGAACGCAGCAGCCAATGTCATGACAAGAGGTTGCACCTGAAGCACGGCCGATGCCGTTGTGAGTGGAATAAGCGTCAAGGCCATGACATACCCGAGCGAGCCGAAAACCTCGCCAGCGGTGCGGATCACGACGGCCTTGTTGAATACCATTCGGGTGAAAAGCCGGTCGCCGTTCTTCAACATCACGACCAGAAATGCGGCAAAGCTCAACGCACAGGTCACGGTGAAAAGCTGGCCTGTCGGAACGGTCTTTGAGGCGATATTAATGAAGGCGTCACTGGTCGCAAAACACGCCATGGCCGCCGTCATCAATAGGATCGCGCGGGTGTTTGCCATTCGGCCTCCAGTGTGTGCGGTCGGGCCTGTCTAACAGCCAAATATCGGCTTTGAAACGCATCTTTCTGCGTGGACGATTGCCGCTGTCCCTGCTATCCCTTGTGGAATGCATGCCGTCGACCCCAACATAAGCCAGCCTCCAGCGCAGATCCGTCAACTTGACGACGCTGCGATCAATCGAATTGCGGCTGGTGAGGTTGTCGAGAGGCCCGCTTCTGCGGTCAAGGAACTGGTCGAAAATGCCATCGATTCCGGGGCCAAGCACATCGACATAACGGTCGCTGAAGGCGGCAAAAGGATCATCCGCGTTGAAGATGATGGCTGCGGAATTTCGCGCGCCGATCTGCCTCTCGCGCTGTCGCGTCATGCCACTTCCAAGATTGACGGCACCGACCTTTCGAACATCCATACTTTTGGATTTCGGGGCGAGGCTTTGCCGTCCTTGGGGGCCGTCGGACGTTTGCGGATCACCTCGCGGATTGCTGGCGACGACGCGTTCGAGATTGAGGTTTCCGGCGGCGCAATGTCCCCTGTCCGACCGGCGGCAGGCCGGCCCGGCACAATCGTCGAGTTGCGTGATCTCTTTTATGCGACGCCTGCGCGCCTGAAATTCATGCGCACGGACCGCGCAGAACTGCAGGCCATCAATGACGTCGTCAAACGGCTTGCCATGGCCGAGCCTTACCTGCGGATATCGCTAAGCGACGCCACGGAATCGCCCCGCGTGCTGTTCAGTGTCGATGCGGAAACCGGCCCCCCGGTTGAGGCGCTTTCCCGCCGCTTACGTGCCGTGCTGGGTCGTGACTTTTCCGACAACGCGTTGGCCATAGATGCCGAGCGCGAAGGTCTGCACATGACCGGTTTTGCGGCTCTGCCAACCTATTCGCGCGGATCTGCGGTGCAGCAATTCATGTTTGTTAACGGCCGTCCCGTGCGCGACAAGATGCTAATCGGAGCGCTGCGGGGCGCCTATATGGACTTCCTCAGCCGCGATCGCCATCCCGCCGCGGTCCTGTTCATCGACTGCGATCCACAACTTGTGGACGTTAATGTGCACCCCGCGAAGTCCGAGGTCCGCTTTCGTGATCCGGGCGTTGCGCGCGGATTGATTGTCTCTGGCTTGCGCCACGCGTTGGCTGAGGCGGGTCATCGGGCCTCAAGCACGGTGGCGGGTGAAACGCTTGGTGCCTTCCAAACACCAGCCCAAGGAACGCGCATTTACCAAATGGACCGCCGTCCGAACCCGGGGTTCAGTGCGCCACCTCAATCAGGATTCCACGAGGCAGATCAAGCGTTTGAGACGCCTTCCGCGCGTCCGGCAGAACCCCTTCAAACGACCGAAGTCCAGCACCGCCCGCTGGGTGCCGCCCGCGCGCAGGTCCATGAAAACTATGTGATCGCTCAGACAGAAGACGGCATCGTGATCGTTGACCAGCACGCCGCGCACGAGCGCCTGGTCTACGAAAAGCTCAAGCGTCAAATGGCCGAAAACGGTGTCGCGTCGCAGGCTCTTTTGGTGCCCGAGATCGTAGAGCTTGGCGTCGATGCGGCGCGCCTTCTGGACCTGTCGGATGATCTGGCGCTTCTCGGCCTTGGCATCGAAGCTTTCGGACCCGGCGCAATCGCCGTCCGTGAAACCCCCGCGATATTAGGAAACGTTAACGCCGAAGCCCTGATTAAAGACATTCTCGACGAACTTCAGGATGTCGGGGACAGTACGGCGCTGAAAGCGCGTTTGGACGCCATCCTAAGCCGCGTTGCCTGCCATGGCTCAATCCGCTCCGGTCGTCAGATGCGCAGCGAAGAAATGAATGCTCTTTTGCGCGAAATGGAAGCTACGCCACATTCAGGACAATGCAACCACGGCCGCCCAACCTACGTCGAGTTGAAACTGGCCGATATTGAACGCCTGTTTGGCCGCCGATGATCCGTATTGGCGACACCGAATATGCGTTCAGCGATCCGGTCGTATTGATCGCGGTTGTCGGTCTGGCGGTCGCGATCTTGATCCTCGTTTTGCTGATCCTGACAGTCCGCCGCTCGGGGCAATCGGCCAGTATGATGACTCCTTTGGCGCAAAACATTGACGCCCTTGGTCAGCGCGTTCAGAGCCTTTCGGATGGACAACATCAGCTTTCCGGGGGCCTCACCCACGTCAGCGAAGCGCAGGCCGCAAGTCAGGCCAATATGCTCAAACTGATGGAGCAACGTCTTGCAGAAGTCAGCACCAAAATGAACGAGAACCTACAGGGCTCGGCCACCCGCACAGCCCGCTCGCTGGGTGAGTTGCAAGAGAGGCTGCAGACGATCGACAAGGCGCAGGCCAACATCGAAAAACTGTCTGGCGATGTCCTTAGTCTGCAAGACATTCTGTCGAATAAACAGACCCGCGGCGCTTTCGGTGAAATCCAACTGAATGATATTGTTTCCAAGGCCTTACCGTCCGACAGCTATACCCTTCAAGCCACGCTTTCGAACGGCAAACGCGCCGATTGTCTGATCCATTTGCCGAACCCTCCGGGTCCGATTGTCATTGATTCCAAGTTCCCGCTCGAGGCGTATGAGAGTCTGAGAAACGCCGAATCCGAGCGCGATCTGAACGAGGCGGCGCGCGGTTTGCGCACTGCGGTTCGCGCGCACATCAAGGCTATCTCCGAGCGCTATATTATTGACAATGAAACTGCGGATGGTGCGTTGATGTTTTTGCCGTCCGAAGCCGTTTACGCCGAGCTTCACGCAAGCTTTCCAGAGGTTGTTCGGGATGGATTTAACGCGCGTGTCTGGATCGTTTCGCCGACGACGTGCATGGCGACTTTGAACACGATGCGCGCGATTTTGAAAGACGCAAGAATGCGGGAACAGGCGGGGGCGATACGCAAGGCACTTCGACTTTTGCATCGTGATGTCGAATTGGTCGTCGAACGCGTGCAGAAACTTGACACCCACTTCAATCAGGCACGCGCTGACCTCGACGGTATCGGCACGGCGGCTGAACGGGCAGGCAAACGCGCTCTAAAGCTGGACAATTTTGATTTCGAGGAACTGGCGCCAGACTCCTCCGCCGACGTTGTGCGTTTGGCCCGCGATGATTGATTTATCCCGCCACTAAGCGAGCTATTGCCGAGCTGACAATTGCCATAATTCCCCCCAATTCCGTTGTTAATAATGTTTAACCGCGGATCCAGTGGTATGTTGAGCGATGAGGGCTGCATTGAGAAATGCATTGTACATCAAACTTTTAGCGCTAGTCGTTTTGACCGGGTGCAGCGCGGGGTATACCTCGCGCTCTAGCGATGTGGCCTACCTGATTGGCCCAAATGGTCTTGAGTTCGCCAGTGCCTCGCAAAACCTCGCTGACATTGAAGGGCGGACTTTCAGTGTCACCGTGGCACGATTTGTGCGCGACACAGACAGCGGTGAAGGCAGTATTCAGGTCAGTGAGGAAACGGTCACACTTGCGTCCGGTTTTACAACAGGCGACACAATTGACCTGACACTAAGCCTTGATGGAGAAGAATTAACCTTTGTTAACGGACGGGCTTCTATGGAAAGCGGCCAGTCTGTTTGGGGATATCTGAATTTCACATTGGACCGCCCAACCATATATTCGGCCACGGGCGGCTTTTACAGTTACGAAAAATATCTGGATCCGAGCGAAAGTGATGTTTTCGAAACCGAGGGCTATTTCGCGGTTGGTTTTCAAACCGATCCAAGTGAAATTCTCGAGATGTCCGGCCCAATCGAGTATCGCGGCGAGTATCACGGTTTCGGACAACTCCTTGATACCGAAGGCGGACTTTTGAACGACGAACTTCAAACCAACGGTCTCATTTCGATCACGGTTGATTTCGACAGCTCCAGTGCATCCGGTGTTCTCAATGGCCTCTTCGACCCCGACGGGTCGGCGGATGCCTATACGATGTTCTTTGTCGACGCCGCGCTTGATGGGAACAGTTTTGCCGCAGCACCAGATATGGTCTGTGCTCCGGGCGCTACATGCACATCAGCGACAAACCTTGGCGGTAGCTTTTTCGGCCCCGCAGGTGACGAAATCAGTGGCGTCATCGGTTTCGACGAAACAACCGAAATTGCGGAAACCACGTCGCGTTTTATCGGGGCCGCCGGATTTTCGACCACACGTCACCCAGAACCTCCAGAAGTTTCCGAGGTCTCAAGCACCGATTAACGAAGGTTGACGCAAACCAAGGTTAATCGTCCTCAGACCTCTGCCAACCCGCGCGTATGACCGCCCAGCGAAGCGACAGGCTGTCCTTCCTTTCGGCCAATTGCCGCACAGTCAGTCGACGTCTGCGTACAACCATACGGGCAACCCGGAAATTGATCCGACGCTTGCGTTCCAGATAGGCCTCGGGCAGGCGACGTTCGACAAATCGCCAGAGCCAACCAAGCTGAAAAAACGCCACTGCCTTGAACGCCATTTTGCGCAAGGTGAGCCACGTCATCTGCACGGTCGAACTGAACGCGGCCACCAGCCAGAAGGGAAGTTTGACCGAAAACAGGATCAACCAAAGCCCCAAAGACGACACCGACAATCCCAATGCTGCGAACACCGCAATCAGTGTCGCAACGATTTTCTCGTACCATTCCAGACTGTTATACCAATCAAGTAATGCGTCATACTGACGTCGGATCGCCTCTCGATAGCGTGAAATAAAAGCGTCGATCCGACGCAAGAGCGCATTGCCAACCAAAAGCGGCAACGCCGTCGTCATCGCCCATTTCTTTAAAATCTCGATGCGAAAGAAGGTGGACGTCTCGGTCTTCAGCCACGTCAGAATCGACGGCAGCTCAACCGCAACCAGCTTCTTTGCGACGACCTTCAACTGGACCAGAATAAGCCCAAGCGCCACCAGCACTTCGTTGCCGAAATACATGGTCAAACTGATCGAGACCGACCCGACAACCAACAAGATCAAAAGCGCACGAAAGAACATGTCGCGAGTTTGGCCTGCGTTCATAAAGGTTACCAGCGCCAAGAGTGGCACCGGTAAATACCCTATCTCAGGTGCGTGCAGGGCGACACATCGGCCGCCACATCAGCTCAGCGCTTTTTGCAGATTTTCGTCGATCTTCTCAAGAAAACCCGTGGTCGTCAGCCAGCGCTGATCCGGCCCCACCAAAAGCGCCAGATCCTTTGTCATGAACCCGGATTCCACGGTGTCCACGATGACTTTTTCAAGCGTTTCAGCAAAGCTCATCAACTGTGCGTTTCCGTCCAGTTTGGCGCGGTGCTTCAGGCCGCCCGTCCATGCAAAAATCGACGCGATCGAGTTCGTCGAGGTCGCTTCGCCTTTTTGATGCTGACGATAATGGCGCGTCACGGTGCCATGCGCCGCTTCGGATTCGACGATCTTTCCATCCGGCGTCATCAGGATCGACGTCATCAGACCGAGGCTGCCAAACCCTTGCGCTACGGTGTCGGATTGCACGTCACCATCGTAGTTCTTGCAAGCCCAAACAAACCCGCCCGACCACTTCATCGCCGAGGCCACCATGTCGTCGATAAGGCGGTGCTCATAGTAAATCCCGGCCTCCTTGAACTGATCGGCGAACTCCTCATCAAAGACCTTTTGAAAGAGGATCATGAACTGACCATCATATTGTTTCAAAATGGTATTCTTTGTCGACAGATACACCGGCCAACCCAGCGACAGACCGTAGTTGAAGGTGGCTCGAGCAAAATCAATGATCGACTGATCAAGATTGTACATGCCCATGTAAACGCCCGACGATGGCGCCTGAAAAACCTCGTGTTCGATCACTTCGCCGTCTTCTCCGACGAACTTCATCGACAGGGTTCCGGGCCCCGGAAACTTCATGTCGGTGGCGCGATATTGGTCGCCATAGGCGTGTCGGCCAATCACGATCGGACGGGTCCAGCCCGGCACAAGTCGGGGGACATTCTTACAGATGATTGGTGCGCGAAACACCACTCCGCCAAGAATGTTGCGGATCGTCCCGTTGGGACTGCGCCACATCTTTTTCAGCCCAAATTCCTCAACCCGACCTTCGTCCGCTGTAATCGTCG
>JABDQU010000336.1 GCA_013042105.1 Boseongicola sp. | reverse complement strand
GCAAAGAGCTGACGATTGCCGAGCAGACCGGCGAAGCGTGAGCGGATCGGTTTTGCGCCGCACGCGGCCAGCGACGCTTTGGATTGGGCCGCGCCTAAGTGTTCTTGAGCAGCTTTGCCTGACGTCTTTGGTGCGTCATGGAATGTCGCCCGTTTTGTTTTGCTACGAGCCGGTTGAGGGTGTTCCGGACGGGGTCGAGGTGCGCGATGCGACCGTGATTTTACCCGCGAGCCGGATTTTCCTGAATGAAGAGCGTGGGTCTTATGCGCCGTTTTCAGACGTTTTCCGATACACGATGCTGCGGGATACGGACCTCTATTGGGTGGATGCAGACGTCTATGCCGTGAAGCCGTTTGTGTTTGACAGCGGTTATTTTCTTGCCCGGATCGAACCACGCGTCGGCATCGGGGTTTTAAGTTTGCCGAAGTCGTCACCCTCGCTGGCGGCGCTGCTTGATGCGGCGCAGGCGCCACGGGCTGATTTGCCGTGGTTGCGGCGCACGCGGGCTGCGATCGGCGATCATGCGCGCGAGGACGGAACGGTTCCAATTGAGAAATTGCCCTACAAGGCGCTGGGGCCGATGGCGCTGCATTGGTTGTTAAAGCGTCATGGCGAGATGGAGCACGTCCTGCCTGAGGCGACGCATTATCCCTTGTCGCCGCGCCATATTCTGCGCCCCCGTCCAAAGGCCGAGCGTCTGGTGGCCGAGGCTGATCCGATGTCGGTGCATCTCTATGGCTCGGTTCAACACAGGCTATTGCGCGAAGCCGGTCGGGACGAAATTGATCCTGCGACCTATCTGGGCGGGCTGTTGCAGAAAGACGGGTTCGCGCTGACTTTGTATTCCTGAACTGACGTGCGAGGGGTTTACAGGCAGGTTGTTAGGTGTATCTTCTCGATCCATGAGCAAGAATGCAGATATCCCTGTAAGTGACCGCGCCAATGCGCGTGCGCTTGGCTTGCTACTCCTCCTTAGCCGCCTCTGAGCGTGCCTTTCGGCGCGACCGCTCAGAGGTGACCCCGCGCCAAGACAAGCTAAGGACAAAGTGAGAGACCCCATGACAGACGACAAAAACGTTTCGCAAAACGCGGATGAAAACCGAGTGTTGATTTTCGACACGACCCTGCGCGATGGCGAGCAATCTCCGGGCGCGACGATGAGCCATGCCGAAAAGCTGGAGATCGCCAGCCTTCTTGATGAGATGGGCGTGGATATCATCGAGGCGGGTTTTCCGATTGCCTCGGACGGTGATTTTCAGGCGGTGAGCGAGATTGCGAAACGCTCGAAGAACGCGGTGATCTGCGGATTGAGCCGGGCGAACTTCAAGGACATCGACCGCTGTTGGGAGGCTGTGAGCCACGCCGCGCAGCCGCGCATCCATACGTTTATCGGCACCTCGCCGCTTCACCGGGCCATTCCGAACCTGAATATGGACGAGATGGCCGAACGAATTCACGACACGGTCACCCATGCGCGCAATCTGTGTGACAACGTGCAATGGTCACCGATGGATGCAACGCGGACCGAGTGGGATTACCTGTGCCGCACGGTCGAGATTGCGATCAAGGCCGGGGCGACGACGATCAATATTCCGGACACTGTGGGGTATACGGCGCCGCGTGAAAGTGCGGATCTGATCCGACGGTTGATCGAGACTGTGCCGGGCGCGGATGAGGTGGTGTTCGCAACGCATTGTCACAATGACCTCGGGATGGCGACGGCGAATGCTTTGGCGGCCGTCGAGGGTGGCGCGCGTCAGATTGAGTGCACGATCAACGGTCTGGGCGAGCGCGCGGGCAACACCGCCTTGGAAGAGGTCGTGATGGCGATGCGCGTGAGGAAAGACATCATGCCGTTCACCACGGGCGTGGATTCCACAAAACTGATGCATATTTCGCGGCGTGTTGCGACGGTGTCGGGCTTTGCGGTGCAGTATAACAAGGCCATCGTTGGCAAAAACGCTTTTGCGCATGAAAGCGGCATCCATCAGGACGGCATGCTGAAGAACGCCGAGACGTTTGAAATCATGCGCCCCGAAGATGTGGGTCTGTCTGAGACGAACATCGTGATGGGCAAGCACTCGGGGCGGGCGGCGTTGCGTTCGAAGCTGGAAGAGCTGGGCTTTGAGCTGGGGGACAACCAGCTGAAAGACGTCTTTGTGCGCTTCAAGGCGCTGGCCGATCGCAAAAAGGAAGTCTTTGAGGACGATTTGCTGGCTCTGATGCGCGATCAGGAGTCGGGTGATGCACATGACCGCATTCAGGTGAAGTTCCTGCGGGTGATTTGTGGAACCGAGGCGCCTCAGTCAGCCGACCTGACACTGACGATTGATGGTGTGGACAAGCAGACGACCGCACAGGGCGATGGGCCGGTGGATGCGACGTTCAATGCGGTGAAGGCGCTGTTCCCGCATGAGGCGCAGTTGCAGCTTTATCAGGTGCATGCAGTGACCGAGGGCACGGACGCACAGGCGACGGTGTCTGTGCGGATGGAAGAAGAGGGGCGCATCGCGACCGGGCAGTCTGCCGATACCGATACCGTGGTGGCCAGTGCGAAGGCTTACGT
>JABDQU010000334.1 GCA_013042105.1 Boseongicola sp. | reverse complement strand
GGGCGCGACATGGCGGCAAAGTTTGGGACCTCAGGTCTGCGCGGTCTTTCTGATGATCTGAGCGACGACATCGTGCGTCTCTATGTTTCTGTTTTCACGAACATTTTTTCACATTCCGGGTCATTGGTGGTCGGGCAGGATCTGCGGGCATCATCGCCGCGCATTTTGGATGCCGTTGTCGCCAGTGGGATTGACGCAGGTTTGCATGTTCTGGATTGCGGGGTGGTGCCGACACCCGCGCTGGCGCTTGAGTGTGCAGCGCGGGGAGCGCCGGGCGTGATGGTGACCGGCTCGCACATCCCGGCAGATCGCAATGGTCTGAAATTCTATACGCAGGGCGGCGAGTTTACGAAGGCGGATGAAGGGGTGTTGGTGCGCGGTGTTGCGGGTGAAGGCGTGGATGGTGCGGGCGCCAAGGGTTCGGTAGCGACTTGCAACGCTCTGAAGCGCTATGCCGCGCGCTATCTGGACTTTTTTCCTCGGGGCGCGCTGCAAGGCCGGAGGATCGGTGTCTGGCAGCACAGTTCGGCTGCGCGCGAGGTCCTGCCGGAGATTTTGAGTGCTCTTGGCGCCGAAGTCGTTTTGCTTGCGCCGTCTGACGATTTCATCGCCGTGGATACCGAGGCGGTCAGCGGTGCGGTGCGGGATCGGCTGGCTGAATGGGCGACGACACATGGTCTTGACGCGATCGTCTCAACCGATGGTGATGCGGACCGCCCGCTTTTGGCGGACGAGACCGGAACCGTGGTGCCGGGAGATGTTCTGGGTCCGATGACTGCGCGTGCGATGGGCGCGCGCAATCTGGTCACGACGGTCTCCGCAAACACGATGGTGGAGGCGATGGACCACTTTGAAAGCGTCTCGCGGTGTCGGATCGGATCGCCTTATGTCATTGAAATAATGGAAGAGAAGATCGCTTCGGGTGTTGAGAACGTGCTGGGATACGAACCGAACGGCGGCGTGTTGTTGGGGTTTCAGGTGCAGGACGGCGGGCGTTCACTGGCGCCTTTGATGACGCGGGATGCGGTCTTGCCGATTGTCGCTGTATTGGTCGCGGCATCCGGCGATAAGGTGTCGGCTTTGGTGTCGGCGCTGCCGCAACGGCGCACCGCGACGGACCGGTTGGAACATGTGCCAATTGAAATTTCGGCTGCGATTGTGGCGGATGTTTTGGGCGGCCAGTCGGATCTTTTTCCGACATATCTGGGTGCGATCCGGGTGATTGACACCACGGAAGGCGCGCGTTTGACGATGGAGAGCGGGTTGATCGTGACGATCCGTCCTTCGGGGAATGCCCCGGAATTGCGCTGTTACGTCGAGGCCGAAACGGCTGAAGTCGCAGCGGAGGTGTTGTCGGATATCATGGCACGGTTGGCCGCAAGGGTGGCGAACTGTCGGAAATGACCTCTGATTTGCCGTGCGGTCTCATTGACAGGGAAAGGGCCAGGCCCTAGGCCAGAGAGGCTTTGGTTCCACCGCGTTTCGGCGGGGTGGTGAAAAGGGAACGCGGTGCGGGCTTTGGCCCAATTCCGTGACTGCCCCCGCAACTGTAAGCGGCGAGCGACGGGTTGAGACGCGCCACTGGACGACATCGTCTGGGAAGGCAGGCCCGAAGCGACGACCCGCGAAGTCAGGAGACCTGCCAAGGTAGTCACCCAGGTCGTCCTCGGGGTGAGGTCGGGCAGCGGTTTTCCGCAGCGGTGATTTGCCGTCTGCGGGAAGTGAATTCTTTCCAATGGCTTATTGAAATTGGGGGCGCCATTGCTGCGCTGTCCAAAGCTTTGGAGTTTGGGAAATGGGCGTGAAGTCATTCCTTTTGTTAACGGCGGCGGCGATTGTGCCGCAAGCCGCGGTGTCGCAGGACGTGATTGAACTGGACGAGGCGTTTGTCTTTTCCGGGCTGGTCCCGGTCGAGATAAATCGCACCGGATCGACGGTAGAGATTGTGGATGCCGACGATTTGGCGGCGTCTGAAGTGAGTGTGGAAAACACGCTCGATCGACTGCCGGGTGTCAGTGTGACGTCAAACGGCGGTCTGGGCACGGCCAGTACGGTGCGGGTGCGGGGTTTGGACGGCAAGTATATCGGTGTGACGATTGACGGCATCGAAGTGACGGATCCCTCAAGCACTCAGACCAGTCTGAACTTCGGCAGCTTTACCCGTGGTCTGGTGGATCGGATCGAGCTGGCGAAAGGGTCTCAAACCACGGTGTATGGCTCGGATGCGATTGCCGGGGCGATCAATATCTCGACGTGGCGGCCTGACGTCGATGGTCGTTCGGGGCAAGCGGCTGTTGAGGCTGGAAGCTTTGGCACCTTCAGCACGGCGCTGAGTTTTGGCTATCGCGATGGCGATGGCGAGGTCGCGGCGACGATCAGCCGGGCGCAGACAGATGGCTTTTCAGCCCTTGCAGATGTTGATGCCAGCGATGCCGATAGCTTTCAGGAAACCGGGTTGTCGCTGTCGATCCGACGCAATCTGAGCGACGCCGTTACGGTGGGTGCCACAGGTTTTCTGACCAATAGCGTCGGCGAATTCGACAGTCCATTTGGGGTCGACAAGAACGTCGGTCAGACCGATTTGACGCGCACAGGCGCGCGGGTTTTTGCCGAGATTTCAGCAGGAGCCATCGATCATGAGGTGGGCCTTTCGTATTTCGAAAATGACCGATTCTTTCCGTTCACCACATCAACCGAGAGTTTTATCGGCGAACGTGTGAAGCTTGACTATCTTGGGACAACGGACATCGGCGCAAAGACGACACTCGCCTTTGGCGCAGACTGGACGGAAGAGACGTCGACTCTGGATGGGGTGGCGTCTGAGGCCTCGAATGGGGCGGTGTTTGGCGAACTTGTCTATGCGCTTTCGGATGCGACGGATGTCACTCTTGGACTGCGCCACGATGTCTTTTCTGACTTTGATGATCAGACCTCGGGGCGCTTGGCGTTTGTTCACCGTGCGGCCGGGGCGTTGACCTACAAGGCTTCGATCGGCAACGGATACCGCGCACCGTCTTTGTTTGAGCGGTTCAGTGACTTTTCGCCTGAAGTTGTCCCGTTGCAGCCCGAGACCAGCCAGGGTTTTGATGTCGGCATCGAGGCGGACTACGAGAATGCATCCTATGGCGCGACCGTGTTTTACACCGAAATCGAAGATCTGATTGGCTTTGATCCGACGGCCGTCACCGTGGCGCGTCCGTTTGGTGCCTATTTTCAGGCACCAGGCACGACGGTCAGCAAGGGGATCGAACTGGCGGCGGACTGGAGCCTTGGCGGTGCGGATGTCTTTGCCAGCTATACTTACACGAATGCGGAAAACGACTTTGGTCGCCTGAGCCGGGTTCCGCGCCATGATCTGACGCTTGGTGTGGCGGGGGCGTTAAGTGACACGTTGACCGCCGGTGTGGATGTGCGCAGCGTGAATGACACGGTAAACGGCGGCAGTGCTTTGGATGATTACACAGTTGCCAACCTGACACTGACGCAATCTCTGGGCGATGATCGGGACGTCTATCTGCGGGTTGAGAACATTTTTGACGAGGATTACGAGACGGTTCCGGGGTATAATACTGCCGGATTGTCAGTCTTCGTGGGGCTTCGTGCGTCGTTCTAAATCTGTCTTAACAACACTGGCTCTGGCGGGATGTCTCGCCGGGGCGTTACCCGTCGTGGCCGCAGATGGGCCGGTTCGGGTTGTGTCGATGAATTTGTGCACCGACCAGTTGGCGATGCTTTTGGCGGCTCCGGGGCAGTTGATTTCGGTCAGTCGGATCGCCTTGGATCCCGTGTCATCCGCCATGTCCGACGAGGCTGCGGCGTATCCTGTGAACTCCGGACAGGCCGAGGAAATCTTTGCGATGTCGCCGGATCTGGTTCTTGGGGGCACGTTTACCGACCCGTTTGCGGTTCAGATGTTGCGCGATCTTGGGGTCGAGGTTGTGCAGTTTCCAATCGTTTCGCGCCTGTCGGAAATCCCGGATGTTGTTCGACAGATGGGCGTCGCTTTGGGGCGTGAGGCGATAGCCGAGGCGCTGGCAGGTGATTTTGAGGCC
>JABDQU010000331.1 GCA_013042105.1 Boseongicola sp. | reverse complement strand
TCACGTGGAATGGTCTGAAATCGATTGCCGATGAGTGCTTCCTTACGATCATGCGGAGCGCGTTTTCGACGAACATCAAGGAGCGTCACGACCACTCGACGGCGATTGCGGATGCCCGCGGCAGGTTGATCGTTCAGGCCGAGCGCGCGTTGCCTATTCATCTGGCCTCCATGTCCGGGTTGATGACGCATATTCTTGAGATCTATGGGGATCGGATTGCGCCGGGCGATATCTTCATCGGCAATGATCCGCATGTGGCGGGTGGCACGCATCTTCCTGATATCAATCTGGCCGCGCCGGTGTTCGATGAGGATACCTTGATCGGTTTTGTGGCAAACATCGTGCATCACGCGGATGTCGGCGGAGCCGCGGTCGGGTCCATGTCCGGGGGGCTGGACGAGATATACAAAGAAGGCTTGCGGATACCGTTGGTGCGTCTTTATCGCGACGGGGTTCTGGACGACGATATTATGCGCTTGTTGCTGCTGAATATGCGTCTGCCGGATGAGCGGAAGGGTGATCTGTATGCTCAGATCGCGGCCATACGGCTTGGATGCAAGCGCCTTGGCGAGGTGATGGGACGCATTGGCGCGGAGACGTTGACGCGGACCTTTTCCGAGATCGTGACGCGGACCCACACCCGGATGCAAACCGCCATCTCGCGTTTGCCGGACGGTGAATATGCGTTTCAGGATGTCATGGATGATGACGGTGCGGGGACCGAGAATATTCCTATTGCGTTGACGATCAGGAAATCCGGCACCCAGATTATTTTCGATTTTGCCGGCACGGCTGATCAGGTGTTGGGGAATTTCAATCTGACGCTGAATGCGACGCAATCGGCGGTATGCTTTGCGCTGAAGGCCTTGCTTGATCCTGATGTGCCAAACAATCAGGGTATTTTCGATGCGATTGGCATTGAGGCACCGCTTGGGTCTTTTGTGAATTGCGTTTCACCTGCTCCGGTGGCTTTGCGGGCCAATACATGTCAGCGGGTCATCGATATCGTCATTGGTGCTTTGGCTGACGCCTTGCCGGATCAAGTGGTCGCGGCCACGAATGGTGCCAACACCAGTGCGGTTTTTGCCGGGACGGATCCGCGCAATGGCGGGCAGTATGTTTACCTCGAAACGCTTGGTGGTGGCATGGGCGCGCGTGCGACCCATGACGGCAAAGACGGCGTTCAGGTGAACATCACGAACACGTCCAATCTGCCCGTGGAAGCAATCGAACAGGAGTATCCGCTGCGGGTCGAGGAATACGCGCTTGTGCAAGACAGCGGCGGGGCCGGTCGGCATCGGGGCGGCATGGGCATTCGTCGCGTGATCCGGCCGGTGGATCATACCTGCGAGTTCAACGGTGTCGGAGAGCGGTTTACCAATGCGCCTTGGGGGCTTTTTGGCGGAAAATCAGGCGGAACCGGTTCATTTCAAATGAAAAACGATGATGGGCAAACAACTTCTTTGCCACCCAAGGCATCCCGTGTGAAGCTGACGCCACAAGATGCGGCAATTATAGTGACGCCGGGGGCCGGTGGATATGGGCCGCCCGACGAACGCAGTGACGAAGACTTGGAGAGAGACGAGGGGTCCGGAAAATTTACGAAGGCCTTCATAAGAAGGCACTATTTGAAGCGAAATAATCAACCGACCTGACCTGCAAAGGCCGGGTCTCACTTACAGGGAGTACGTTATGTTTATGAAATCTGTTTTCGGAAGCATTGGAGTGGCGGCGGTGGTTCTTGCCGCGCCAGCATTTGCGCAGGATGTCAAATGGGACATGGCAAATGAGTATCAGGACACGTCAATCCACGGTCAGGCCCAGAAGGTCTTTACGGACACTGCGCGCGAAGCCTCTGGCGGGTCGATTGATATCACCAATCATTTCGGTGGTTCCATCGGCTATAAATCGAAAGAGCATTTCGACGCGGTTGCGGACGGTGCTTTGCCGATTGCGAACACCAGCATGGGGCAGGTCGCGGGCATTGAGCCCATGTTCCTGCTTTCATCCCTGCCATTCCTTGTCGGTTCGGCAGAGGATGCGCGGCTTTTGTGGGAGGTTGCTCGTCCGAAATACGAGGAAGTCTTCGCACGCAACAATCAGGTGTTGCTCTATGCTTCGCCATGGCCGCCTGCGGGCATCTGGGCGAAAAAGGCCATCACATCAACGGATGAGCTTGCCGGTGTGAAGACGCGGGCATGGGATGCCAGCGGCACGAGCACGCTTATCAATGCGGGTGCGGCTGCCATTCAGATGAGCTGGGCGGACGTTGTGCCGCAGCTTGCAACGGGTGGCATTGATGCGGTTCTGACCTCGGCAGAAGGCGGCACGAACGCTAAATTCTGGGAACATCTGAGCCATTTCTCAGCGATCAACTACTCGATGTCGCTGAATATGACGCACGTCAACAAGGACGAATGGGACGCGCTGACCGATGATCAGCGGGCTGCTCTCCTGACGGCATCGGAAGCGGCAAGCGAGGCCGCTTGGGGGGCTCTGGCGACACGGGTTGCTGAGAACTATGCTGATATGGAGGCCAACGGCATCACCGTGGTTTCGGAGGTTCCGTCAGAATTCCTTGGTCAGCTTTCAAGCGCAGGCGAGCAGGTCTACGCCGACTGGCTGGAAAAAGTCGGCGCGGATGGTCAGGCTATTCTTGATGAGTATCGTGCCCAGAAAGGCTCGTAACGGCTGAACGACGAGCGGCCTCGCGCAATGCGCGGGGCCGCATCGATTGAGGATAGGAAACGAATTGGGGCGTCTGTGCTGATCAAGGCTTTCGTTAAGGTGAACGATCTGGCGGGCAATGTCGCCGTTCTGATTTCTTCCGCGCTTTTGGTTTATATCGTTGGGCACATCACGGTTGAAATCGCGATGCGCCACTTTTTTGAAAGCTCAACGTTTTCGATGGATGAATTCGTGGGCTATGCGATCGGCGCAATGACGTTTTTGTCGCTTGCCCACACGTTTCGATATCGCAAGCACATCCGGGTCAGCATTCTGCAATCGTTCGTGAAAGGCCGTGTGGCTTTGGCGGTCGAGCTTTTGTGCATCGCCTTCACATTCGGCATCACGCTGTTTCTGGCGCGCTATATCTGGCGCACGCTGGAGCGGGATTTCACGCGCGGGACGGTCAGCCCAACCTTGACGGAGACGCCAATCTGGATGGTGGATGCGGTGATATTCGTGGGGCTGGTTTTGTTTCTCAGTCAGTTGTTGGCCAGCGCAGTGCTGGCGATCAGGGACGGTGTTCCCGAAGACGAGGCCGTCGAATAATGGAAAGTCTGTTCGTCGCTTTCGTCATCCTGTTGTTGGTCATGTTCTTTCTGGGACTTGGTGTTTGGGTCTTTGCCGGGTTGCTGCTTGTGAGCACGGTGGGTCTTGTTTTCCTGATTGATATGCCACTGGACCGGATCGGCAAGATCATGTCCCCCCTTGTCATTCGAAGTGCAACGTCGTGGGAGATATCGGCCATTCCGATGTTCATATGGATGGGCGAAATAATGTTACGAACCGACATGTCGGATCGCTTGTTCCGCGGATTGTCGCCTTTGACCTATCATTTGCCGGGCCGACTTTTGCACACGAATATCATGGGGTCCGCCCTGTTCGCGGCGATCAGCGGGTCGAGTGCTGCGACCACGGCGACTGTTGGCAAGATCACTCTGGCGGAACTTGAAAAGCGAAATTATTCGAAGATGCTGGCGTTTGGATCGCTGGCCGGAGCGGGCAGTCTGGGTCTGTTGATCCCGCCGTCGATTGTGATGATCGTCTACGGGGTTCTGGCGGAGGTTTCGATTTCGCGTCTGTTCGCGGCTGGTGTTATTCCTGGTTTGATGATCGCGTCGCTTTATGCGGGATATGTGATGGTCGTCAGCCTCATGAACCCGGAGGTGGCGCCACCGGATCGCGAAAAGCCGGGCTTGCGGGAAATGGGGAAAGGGCTGATTGACCTGATCCCGATTGCCATTTTGATCTTCATTGTTCTCGGCTCAATCTACAGCGGGATCGCGACGCCTTCCGAGGCGGCGGCGGTCGGGGTTGTGGCGACGTTGATCATGACGGTGTTGACCCGACAAATGAGCCGCGAGGTGTTTTTCGGCACTCTGGTTTCGTCCGTACAAACGAGCTGCATGATTGCCGCTATTCTGATCGCGGCGGCTTTCCTGTCGACCGCGATGGGCTTTCTCCATGTGCCGCAGGATGTCGCGAACGCTATTGGCGCGCTGGATTTGTCACCTTATCAGCTGATCTTCATCCTTGCGATTTTCTATGTGCTTCTGGGCATGTTCTTGGAAGGAATTTCCATCACGGTCATGAGTTTGCCGATCACGCTGCCCCTGATCCTCGGGGCGGGGTTTGACCCGATTTGGTTCGGGATTTTTCTGGTGATCATGGTGGAACTTGCACAGATCACGCCGCCGGTTGGCTTTAACCTTTTCATCATTCAGGGGCTGACGGGAACGCCCATTATGCGCGTCGCGCTGGCAGCGCTTCCGTTCTTCATTTTGATGTGCGTCGGGGTTGTGCTTTTAACGCTCTTTCCCGACATCGCGCTGTGGTTGCCGAATTTGTTGTTCAACAAATAGGTTGGGATTGATGCAGAGGCTTTACAACAAGACTTGCCTTGTCACGGGTGCGGGGGCCGGGATTGGCTATGCGACGGTTGAGGCGTTTATCGCGGAAGGGGCGCGCGTCATTGCAATTGATCGCATGCCCGAAGGTTTGGCGGATTTGACGGGCCGACATTCCGGATTGAGGACGCATGTTCTGGATGTAACGGACGCGGAGGCCGTGGAGGGGTTCGTTGGCGGTCTGGATGAGTTGGACGTGGTGTTCAATTGCGCGGGTATGGTCGCGACGGGTGATCTGTTGACCTGCACGCCCGAAGACTGGGCGCGTTCGTTCGAGCTTAACGTGACAGCGATTTTCCATATCTGTCGCCATGCCGTGCCGTTGATGATCAGGTCGGGCGGCGGCAGCATCGTGAACATGGGATCGGTGATTTCGTCCATCGGCGCGGCTCCGGATCGGTTGGCCTATGGAGCCAGCAAGGCGGCTGTGATCGGGCTGTCGAAGTCGATTGCACTGGACTATGCGGCCGAGAATGTGCGTTGCAATGTCATTTGCCCATCTGCAGTAGAGACGCCGTCGATGGCGGCGCGGATTGAGGCGATGGATGATCCGGCCGCTGCGCGGGAGGCTTTTGAAGGCAGACAGCCTATTGGGCGTATGGCGTTCACCGGCGAGATCGCGGAGATGGCCGTCTATCTGGCAAGCGATCTGTCGGGCTGTGTGACCGGCAGTGCGATGATCATGGATGGGGGGGCGAAGCTGTGACGGTGCAAAGACCTGTGCGCGCGGCAATCGTCGGACTTGGGCGCTGGGGGCAGAACCTTGTTTCCAGCGTTTCGGGCCGACCCGACGCCGGATTGGAATTTACGCGCGGTGTCACCAGGACACCGGAAAAGGCGCGTGCTTTCAGCCTCGCGCAGGGGCTGCCGGTTTCGGATGACTACGAGGCCGTGCTTGCGGATGCAGAGATTGATGCGGTCGTTCTGGCAACCCCGCACAGTCAGCATTGCGAACAGATTTGCGCGGCGGCGAAGGCCGGAAAGCATGTTTTTGTCGAAAAGCCGGTGACGCTTACCGTGGCGGAGGCGCAGCAAGCCATTGAGGCTTGTGACGCGCATTCTGTCGTTCTTTGCGCGGGCTTCAATCGCCGCTTTTTGCCTGGATATGAGGCGCTTCGTGGGCTTGCGCAATCTGGCGACATTGGTGTGCCGTTGCACGTGGATGCAAATTTCTCGGGTCCGTTCGGGTATGATTATTCTGCGGATATGTGGCGTGGCTCGGTGTCCGAGAACCCGGCGGGCGGGATGGCGGCAATGGGTATTCATATGTTGGATGCCATGATTGCCGTCTTGGGACCTGTTGAGACCGTGGCGTGTCTCAGTCGACGACGCGTTTTGACGGCACCGATTGATGACACGACGACGGTTCAGCTTGAATTTGTCAGTGGAGCGACGGGCACATTGACGACACTGATGGCGACGGCAGCAAACTGGCGATTTCAGATTTTCGGATCGTCTGGTTGGGCTGCGATGCCGGATCAGGAGCAATTAACCATTCAAAAGACAGGGCAGGATCCAGCGTTCATGGGCTTTGATGCCTGCGACACGCTTTATGAAGAACTGAAGCATTTCGCGCAGTGTGTTTTAAACAAGTCCGCGCCAATTGTGCCAGTGCAAGATATCCTGTCAGGTGTCGCCGCAATGGAGGCAATATCGGCTTCCGCAGCCAATGGCGGGGTGCGGACCAAAGTCGCCGGTTAGTCGTCGGTTCGTCGTGGGGCTTGTCGGGCTGGCGTTCGTTCAACTGGTCTTTTCGTCGAGATAGGCTGCGAAATCGTCGAAGGTTTGCATGCGCGGATAGTCGGCCTCGGGCATTTCAAGCTGGAAGCGTTTGCCGAGAGCTGTGACGAGGTTCAGAAAATCCATCGAGTCGATGTCGTATTCCTCGCGCAGGTCGGCGCTTCGGTCGATATCGTCGAGGTCAATATCCGGCGCAATCTTGTAGAGTTCTTCGGCCAGGGCTGTGGCAGTCTGGGACAGGGTCATAGGGTCTCCGGTTTTTGAAGTTGTGCGTCTATGGCGCGTAGCAAAAGCGCGCCGCGCGAACCGTCACTGACGCGGTGATCCGCCGCGAGCGTGAGTGTGGTCTGGAGGCGTGCCGTCACAGTGTTTTCATGGAGCGCAGGGCGCAAGCGGGGCGCGCCCATCCCGACGATGGCGACTTGTGGCGGGTAGATCACGCCAAAGACGGCATCGGTTCCGCGTTCGCCAAGACTGGTGAGGGTGACGGTTGCTTCGGAAAGCTCGCGGGCGCGAAACCGGCCCGCGCGCACGCGCGCGGTGAGGTCGCGCATGCTGAGCATCAACGCATCAAGGTCTTGGCTGTCAGCGTCGAACAGCGCAGGGGCGACCAGACCACCGGAGCGGATATTGATCGCAAAGCCCAGGTGGACGGCTTTGGAAGGCTGGAACTGATCGTTGACGTAGTGGCCGTTGAATTCGGGATATTTCTTCAAAGCGGTCGCAATGGCCTTGGCGCAGACCGCGCCGAGGAGCAGGCGTTCGGTCGGCGGGCGCCCGGCGTTCTGAGTTGTGACAAAAGCCTCGGCAGCGGTCAGATCGACGTCGTGGGAAAGGTAGTAGTGCGGAATTTCCCGCTTGGAGCGGGACATGGCGGCGGCTATCGCGGCCCGGAAGTCTGTCGTGACCGGGCTGGACTTTGAAGGAGGCGTTGCCTCGAGGTCGCGGCGCGTCAGCACGTCGCCTGAGGCGGACACGAGGGTCACGGGATCAATGCCGCGCTGGGCGGCGAGGCGACGGGCGGCAGGGGTGATCCGCATCCGAGAAGGTGGGGGCTCGGCCTCGGGGAAGGGCTCAATCTCTGGGGCTGGGCTGTCCGGCTCGACCGTTGGAGATGGGGGCACCTCGGGCGGCGCGCGGGTTGGCTCGGGCGGTGTGGTTTCCGGGACTTCGGGCGGCGACGGGGCGATGTCCGGTTCTGTGGGCCGCGTATCGGGGTGGACGGGGTCAACATCCGGCGGCGTCGGGACGGTTTCCGGCGGTGTGGGGACGGTTTCCGGGGGCAGCGGTTCGGTGTCCGGTGGCAGAGCCTCTTGGGGTTTCTCTCCGGCCTCAAGGATCATCGCGAGAGGCGCGCCGACTGGCACGGTTGTTCCAAGATCGACCAGCCATTTGTCAAGAACGCCTTCCTGAAAGACTTCGATTTCTATGACGCCTTTTTGCGTTTCGACGGCACCGATCACGTCGCCCCGTTTGACCGTCTCACCGGGAGCAACCGACTGTTCGACCAATGTGCCCGCCTCCATATCAGAGCCGAGCGAAGGCATCCGAAACTCGCTCATGGCTTTTGGTCCATGAGTTGGCGCGCGACGGCGACGATCTTGTCAGTTTGCGGAATGGCGGCTTGTTCGAGGTGCCTTGGGTAAGGGATCGGGACTTCCTCGCTGCAGACGCGTGCGAGTGGTGCATCAAGTTCGAAGAAGGCTTCTTCGGCCAGCCGCATGCCGATTTCGGCGGCGAGACTGCCGCTGCGCCAGCCTTCGTCGATGATGACGGCGCGGCGGGTCTTGGTGACGGAGGCAAGGATTGTCTCCATGTCCAGAGGGCGCAAGCTGCGCAAGTCTATGACGTCTGCGCTGATGTTGTGTTCGCCTTCAAGACGCTTGGCGGCTTCGATGGTTTTGGCCAGCGAGCCGCCGTAGGTGATGAGTGAGACATCCGTGCCGGTGTGGCGGAGGGCGGCGCGGTCGATGTCGACGGGGCCTGCGTTTTCAGCGAGATCGCCTTTCGTATTGTAAAGCATGACGTTCTCAAAGATCAGCACCGGATCGGGGTCCTGTAGCGCCGTCCAGAGCATGCCGCGGGCGTCTTCGACGGTGGCCGGGGTTAGCACACGCAGGCCGGGGATATGTGCATACCAACCTTCGAGGCTGTGCGAGTGCTGGGCGGCCAGCTGTTTGCCCGCACCGGTCGCCATGCGGATGACGAGCGGCACGCCGAACTGGTTGTTGGACATGTGACGCAGGGTGGCGGCGGTGTTCATGATCTGGTCGAGCGCCAAGAGCGAGAAATTCACCGTCATCAGTTCGACGATGGGTCGCATGCCGGCGATGGCCGAGCCGATGCCCGCGCCTGTAAAACCGGATTCCGAGAGGGGTGTGTCGCGGATGCGGTCGGGGCCATACTTGTCCAGAAGGCCCATACTGACCGCGTAGCAGCCGCCATAGTGGCCGACGTCTTCTCCCATCAGAAAGACGCGGGGGTCTTTTGTCATGGCTTCGTCGATCGCCTCGCGCATGGCTTCGCGGTAGGTGAGTGTGCGGGTTTCGCCCGAGGGGGCGGGCACGGTTGGAGGGGTAGGGCGTTCGGGCGACATCACATAATGGGTCAGTGTTTCGACGGGTTCGTCCTTAGCCGCTTCGGCGAAAGCAACGGCCTCATCAATCTCGGCGTCGATCTCGGCCTTGATCTCGTTGACTTCGGGAGAGTGCAGGAGGCCGGTCTCTTCCAGCCATGTCTGAAAGCGGACGATCGGGCCTTTTTCGCGCCATTCGGCGACCTCGTCGCGGCTGCGGTAGAGCTGGGCGTCGAACATTGAGTGGGCGCGGAATCGGTAAGTTTTGCACTCGAGGAATTGCGGGGCTCCGGATTCTGCGATGGCGGAAAGAGCTTTGCGCGCGGCTGCTTCCACGGCGACGACGTCCATGCCGTCAACCGAGGTCGAGGCAATGCCGTAGCTGGCGGCTTTGGCGGAAATGTCGGTCTGACTTTCGGTCAGATCAAGCGCGGTGCCCATGGCGTAGCCGTTGTTTTCGCAGACGAAAAGAACCGGCAGTTTCCAGAGCGCGGCGAGGTTCAGGCTTTCGTGGAATTCGCCTTCTGCGACCGCGCCTTCGCCGAAGAAACAGGCTGTGACGTTACCTGTTTTTTCCATCTGGTCAGCGAGACCGAGGCCGATGGCCAAGGGGAGGCCACCGCCGACGATGGCGTTTCCCCCATAGAAGTTGTGCGTATCACTGAAGAGGTGCATTGAGCCACCGCGGCCACCTGCGCAGCCTTCGGCTTTGCCATACATCTCGGCCAGCACCGCGCCCATGGGCACGCCGCGCGCCAGAGCATGTCCATGCTCGCGGTAAGTCGCGACCACACGGTCGGCCTCTTGCAGCAGGGGGATAATGCCGGACGCAATCGCTTCTTCACCGTCGTAGAGGTGCAGGAAGCCTCGGATTTTCTCTTGTGTGTAAAGCTCGGCGCACTTGTCCTCGAAGCGGCGGATGCGGAGCATTTCCTTTAAGAGTGCGCGCACATGGGCGTGGTCAAGGCGGGGTTTGATCTGGTCCATGGTCATTGCTCGTCGCTTTCCAGTGTGGAGATGTCACCTTCCGGCAGGCCTAACTCGCGGGCCTTGAGGAGGCGTCGCATGATTTTGCCGCTGCGGGTTTTGGGCAGGTTGGCGCGGAAGGCGATTTCTTTCGGCGCAACTGCGGGGCCGAGTTTCTTGCGGGCGTGGCCCATGAGTTCGAGTTTCAGATCCTCGCTGGCCTCGTGGCCGGGTTTCAGCGCGACATAGGCTTTGACGATTTCGCCCGATGTCTCATCAGGCACGCCAATCACACCGACCTCGGCGACCGCGTCGTGCTCCATTAAGGCGCTTTCGACTTCGAAGGGTCCGATCAGATGTCCCGCGCTTTTGATGAGGTCATTGCTGCGTCCGACGAACCAGAAGTACCCGTCGGCGTCGCGCATCGCGAGGTCTCCGCTGAGATACCAGCCATCTTTGAAGCATTTGTCGTAGCGCGCTTGTTCGTGGAGGTAGGCACGCATCATGGACGGCCATCCGGGGCGCAAGGCAAGTTCGCCCATAGCGAGGGGTTCGGTGAGTTCGCGTGCACCCGTTTCGGTGACTTCGACGATCCCGGCGTCAATGCCCGGCAATGGTTTGCCCATGGAGCCGGGTTTGACGTCCATGCTGGCGTAATTGGCGATCATGATGCCGCCGGTTTCAGTTTGCCACCAGTTGTCGTGGAAGGGCATGCCGAAGGTTTCATTGCCCCAGACGACGGCCTCGGGATTGAGAGGTTCACCGACACTGGCCATGAAGCGCAGGTGCGGGAATTTGTGCGCTTTGGCGGCTTCGGAGCCTGCTTTCATCAGCATGCGGATCGCGGTCGGGGCGGTATACCAGACGCGGACTTCCTCGCGTTCCAGCGTGGAATACCAGCGTTCGACGTCGAATTCGGCTTCGTCGATGATCATCGTGGCGCGGTTCGTCAAAGGCGCAATGATGCCGTAGGATGTGCCGGTGACCCAACCCGGATCGGCGGTGCACCAATAGACATCACCGGGGTGCAGATCGAGCGCGATTTGTCCGGTCATGTTGTGGGCGACCACGGCTTCGTGCACGTGGACCACCCCTTTGGGTTTGCCGGTTGTGCCGGACGTAAAATGCAGGAGGGCCATGTCTTCGGGGTCCATGGGCTCGGTATCGAAGGTTTCCGGCGCGGCCTCCATCAGCGCGGCGAGTTCGACGGTGTCGTCTGTTTGGGCGTCGATGAGAAAGACGTCGCGCAGTTCGGGCAGGTTGTCTCGGATGCCTTTCAGCTTGCGTTTATAGAGACGCGCGGAGGTGACGACTGCGGACGCGCTGCCGATTTCCATGCGTGACAGGATCGGTTCGGGACCAAAGGCGGAAAACAGCGGGCAAAAGACGGCGCCCGCTTTGATCGTGCCGAGGGCTGCGATGTAAAGCTCGGGGACGCGACCAAGGAGCGAATAGACACGCTCGCCTTTGCCGATCCCGCGAGCGCGCAGGACATTGGCGAAGCGGTTGGTCTGGGCTTGCAGATCCGCGTAGGTGAAATCGGTGATTTCGCCGGATTTTGCGATCCATCTGAGCGCGACCTGTTCGCCGTGTCCGGCTGCGACGTGGCGGTCTATGGCCTCGTGCGCGATGTTGAGATGGCCATCGCCCAAGCCACTGATCTTCGCGCGGGCGTCATCCCATGAGAACCCTGCGCGCATCTCGGAGTAGTCGGGCATGTTCGCCGCGTCGCGCGTTGCAGGCTGTTTTACGATAGGAGGTGCATCCATCATTGCGGCCTTTCGTAGAGTTCCACAACGATGTGATAGCGGGCTGCGCTGGCCTTGGACTGATCGAGATCAATTGATGTCGTCCGCGGCTTTTGGGGCCGCTATTTCGGGAGCATGAAGAACTCTTCGCGCACGACCTTGCCTTCCTCGACCGTATAGACTGCGATCTCGCGCAGGGACATCTTGCGACCGGTCGCCTTTTGCGTGACCTCGGCCTCATAGCGCACGCTGAAGCGGTTGGGCGGATGCACGTATGGCCCTTCGGCACCGAGCGTTTGGATCTCGTGTGTTGCGACCCAGTCCTGACGTTTGGCCTTGATCGCTTCGCGCCCCTTTGCGATGCGCACGTCGCGTCCGGGTGGGACGACCGCTTCCACGGATTGGGCGTTTTCTGCATAGATTTCATCAACATGTGCAATGCCGCGCTGCGATTGCATCGCCTCAACAAATGCACGTCCGATACTGATAAGTTCCTCCATGACCTTCCTCCTCCAGTTGCCAAAGACTATCGCCAGTCTGGCATCGACTGCCTTGATGAAGATCAAGCCGCCGCATCATGCCATTTTTGGACCTGCGATAGATCAAGAGGCCTTTTCCTTGGGGGCCTAAATTCGTGGCGACCACCCGGCCGCGCTGCCGGTGGGTAGTTGAAGTGGAGAGATGTGCATGTGTTGGAGCGAGAGTGCGTCACTTGCGATGGTCGGAGTTGGCAGCGTTGCGACGCTGGTGACGGCTGCGCGCGGAGAGCGCCCCGCGATCCCCTTGGTCCTTGGTTATTTCACGGTCATGGAAGCGCTTCAGGTTGGGGGCTACTGGGTTTTGGATGACTGCCAGTCGACGGCGAACCGCAATGTCACTGTTTTGTCCTACCTGCATATCGCGTTGCAGCCCCTATTCATTAACGCCTTTGCCATGGCGACCGCCCCGAGGGAGGTTTCGCCGGCAATGAAGCGACTGGTTTTTGCGTTGGCGAGTGTGGCTGCATTGTTGTTGATGATGCGTCTGGTGCCGTTCAGTTGGACGCAGCAATGTCCGATCGGTGACCCGTTGTGTGGGCCTGCGTTCTGCACGGTGTCCGGCAATTGGCACATCGCGTGGGAGATGCCGCTGAACGACATGTGGCGTTCGCTTGGAATGCCGTTTGTCGATGCGGTGCCGTTTCCGTCTTACATGGTGGCCGTCTTTGCCTTGCCACTGCTTTACGGCGCGTGGCGGTTTGTTCTTTTTCACGCAGTCTTTGGGCCGATCTTGGCGTCGCTTCTGACAGATGATCCCAATGAAATGCCGGCGGTCTGGTGTCTGTTTTCAATCGGGATCGTGCTCTTTAGTCTTAGTGCGGTGATCCGGGGCAAGTTGCTGGGCACTGGCCGTCACGGACTGGCGTAGACGGGCCACACGCAGCGCGGCGATTTGATCAGAGCCCGGGAAAATCTGCATAGATCAACGCATGGTCGCTGGCGCGTGGTTGAGCGTTGGATCCTGAGTTTGTGTGCATTCCTGAGCGGATGATTTGCAGGTGAGTATCCGGATAGGCCGCGGCAAGG
>JABDQU010000325.1 GCA_013042105.1 Boseongicola sp. | reverse complement strand
CCACTCAAGCGCCAGATGATCACGCGCAAGATGGTAAAACTGAAGCGCGAGAAGGCCCGCGCGTGATCCGTCCAATTCTTCTATGGCCCGATCCGGCCCTGTCGCAGAAATGCGCGCCGGTTGCCGATATAGATGATGAGGTCCGAACGCTTTGCGATGATCTTCTTGAAACCATGTATGACGCGCCCGGACGGGGACTGGCCGCACCTCAAATTGGCGTTCTTGCCCGCGTTTTCGTCATGGATACCAAGTGGAAAGAGGGCGCGCGCGACCCGCGCGTTTTCATCAATCCAAAGATCACTCAACCGTCCAAAGCACGCCAAACCGGCCCAGAAGGATGCCTTTCCATTCCGGATGTCACAGCCGATATTGAGCGCGCCGAGGCCATCACGCTTAGCTGGACTGCGCTGGACGGTAGCACGCATGTTGAACGTCTTGCGGGGTTCGACGCGATCTGTGCCCAGCATGAATTTGACCATCTCGAAGGCATCGTGACCTTTGACCGATTGCCGTCCCATCAGCGCCAGTCGCTTGAAGCCAGCTATTTCGCATGACCCGCCGCCCCTTCGTCCCTTGGCCCGATGCCCGTTTGCGCACGCCAGCGGAAGCCGTCGGACCGATCACCGCCGAGATCAAAACCATCTGGGACGAGATGGTCGAAACGATGGACGCGATGCCCGGCTATGGCCTCGCCGCGCCTCAAATTGGCATCATGCTTCGCCTTGCAGTCGTTGATTGCTCGACCGAGCGCGGTCAGGCCATCCGACTTGCCAACCCCGAAATCATCGCGAAATCAAATGAGACCAGCGAATGGGACGAGGCTTCGCCAAATCTCCCTGGCGTCGCAGCAAAAATCAGGCGACCGGCAGAGGTGTCGGTGGCGTTCACGGATCATGAAGGAAACCAGGTTACAAGTGACTTCAAAGGTCTTTGGGCGACGTCGGTTCAACATCAAATCGACCACCTCGCGGGCATTATGTATTTTGACCATTTAAGCGGAATGAAACGTCAGATGTTGGTGAAGAAAGCAAGGAAGCTCAAAAGATGAAATTGGTATTCATGGGCACGCCTGAATTCTCGGTCCCCGCTCTGGACGCTCTCCATGCAGCAGGTCACGACATTGTCGCCGTCTACACGCAACCGCCCCGGCCGGCCGGGCGCGGCAAAAAGGACCGACCCTCCCCGGTGCAAAAACGCGCCGAAGCCCTCGGACTCCCGGTGCGACACCCCAAAAGCCTGCGTGACACAGATGCACAGGGCGCTTTCGCAGACCTGAATGCGGACGCCGCGGTCGTGGTGGCCTACGGATTGATTCTGCCCGCACCCATCCTCGCCGCACCACGCCTTGGCTGCATCAATATCCACGCATCACTTTTGCCAAGATGGCGTGGCGCCGCGCCGATCCATCGTGCGATCATGTCCGGTGATGCCGAAACCGGGATCTCAATCATGTTGATGGACCTCGGTCTGGATACGGGTCCGGTGCTCATGACCAGAAAAACACCAATTGGGCCTGCCGAAACCACCGGTGATCTTCATGAAAGACTGGCCAGTATCGGGGCCGATGCAATCGTTGAAACACTTGCCGATTTTGAGTCCCTCAAGGCGCAACCACAACCCGAGGAAGGCGTCACCTACGCGGTCAAAGTCGACAAATCCGAGGCAAGGATCGACTGGTCCCGCGATTGTGATGCAGTGGATCGCCAGATCCGCGCCCTCTCGCCCTTTCCGGGGGCCTGGTGTGAAATCGACGGCGAGCGTGTGAAGCTTCTGCGTTCGATCAGCGTTCTCGGTTCTGCACCGCCCGGGACGCATCTTGGGGACTTCACAATCGCCTGCGGAACCGGTGCCGTGCGAATTCTGGATGCGCAGAGATCCGGCAAACGGCCAATGTCCGCAGAAGAGGTCTTGCGCGGTATGACTTTGCCAGAAACCCTCAGCTAACCCTTTCACATTCGCCCTTTCCTAAATACCTTCAAGGGGTCCGGGGGCAGAATGGCCCCGGCTTTTTAAACAGGGATAGGCGCATGTTCTTCGCATTTTGGGGATCATTGGTAATCGGCGGCATCACAGCCTATCTGGCTGAGAAATGGGATTTCACCCACCACGGATATCTGCAAGCGATCATCATCGCGACCGGCGGTGTGCTTCTGGTTTTTATGGTTCGTGTGATGTTCGGAATTACTTTTGGCAGCCACGGCGTGAATGCCATCGTCGGGGCGCTCGGCGCGCTGATCTTGATTCCGTCCGAGGCGATTGCCCGCAAGCGACGGAATAAGCGCTAACGCGGTGGCCGTGACTTATAGACCGGCAGCCGCCACCCGAAAGCGAGCGACCCGGCGCGCAACAGGAAAGTTACCAAACCCGCGACAACAAGCGCGGTCCCGGTCGCCAAATACCCAGACACATACCAACCCGTCAATGCGCCCAGAAACGCAGCGGTCACATAAAGCTCGCCCTGCCTGAGAACCATCGGGACTTCGTTGGCCACGACATCGCGCATCAACCCACCAAAGGTGCCGGTCAGAACGCCAACGATAGGTGCAACAAACCCCGACTGGCCGGTCGCTATAGCAACCGCTAACCCCGCGGGCACAGCAATCGACAGGGCTGCCGCATCCAGCCACGCCAGCCATTGTGCACGGCTTTCAACCAGATGGGCGCTGAAAAACACCAGAACTGCTGCCGTTGCTGCGACCAGCAATACAATGGGCTCATTGATCCAGAACACCGGGTTTTGATCCAAAAGCAGGTCACGGACCGTGCCGCCACCAACCGCGGTCAACGCTGCGAAAAACAAGAAACCGACGATATCCAGCTGCGCTCGCGAAGCTGCCAAAGCGCCCGTTAACGCGAAGACAAAGACTGCTGCGACATCAAGGGTGAAAGCCAGTGTCACTGCTCACTTGAAGGCTTGAAAGGTGCCATCCCCTCACGGGCCAACTCATCGGCGCGCTCATTTTCGGGGTGGCCTGCATGGCCTTTGACCCATTCCCAGGTCACCTCGTGGCGCGACTGTGCTTCATCAAGGCGCTTCCACAAATCTTCGTTCTTCACCGGCTTCTTGGCCGAGGTTCTCCACCCGTTTCGCTTCCAGCCATGAATCCAGCTTGTCACGCCGTTTTTCACATAGGTCGAGTCCGTCACGATCGTGATTGCGGTGTCTCGACCCAGAGCCTCCAGAGCGTTGATAGCTGCCAAAAGCTCCATCCGGTTATTGGTGGTCATGGCTTCGCC
>JABDQU010000322.1 GCA_013042105.1 Boseongicola sp. | reverse complement strand
GGTACATGCCAAACTGTGCCAAGATTGATCTCTTGTCAGAATCTATGGCCAAGCGTTGTACCGAGCTTGATGGCTCGCTTCCGATTTACGAAACGGTCGTTGGCTTCTTTACGATGCCCGACAATGACTATCGGGATGTGCGCAACTACGCGGACTACGCCGGTGCTCGAATTTGCCGCCCAGAAGGCTGGTTTACATTTGACCTTGAAGAACAGGGCCTGATCGAACCGGTTGTTGAGATGGTGGTCCCTAAGTCTATCAATGATTGCTTTGAACTTATGCAGAATGGTGAGGTTGACCTTATCCCACTTGAAATTGAAAGCGTCGCTGGTGCTGCTAGCGAACTTGATATGGAAAATCAGATCGTTCAGAACCCATACCTCACAAACCTTCTTGAACTGCGTTTTGTAACTCACAAAACCAACCCGCGTGGCCGGGTCTATCTCGCTATGCTGAACCGTGGACTTACGGAGATGCGTGAAACAGGCGAGTGGTATGCGATCATTTCGAACGGCTTGGCCGAATTCAACACAATGACGAACTAGGCTATACAATTAAGATTAAGAAAGCCCCGTTACCTACTGGTAGCGGGGCTTTTTTTGCTTCACTACGCCGTAGGATTTGCGGATCGATTAGAGTTGCCAGACACGAGAATTCTTCCTCCAGTGATTTCAGAAAGTTAGCATATTGAGCCAAATGAGGCCTTAATCGCTTGTGGAACAATACGAACCTATCCCTTACCGCCCAAGCTGTTCCTAAGTCTAAACGGATAGCTGGATCGGCAATAGGCTATGGTAACGACAATGTCGTCTTGCTCTTACGAAAGCATTTAGCTCTCGCTAAGCTCAAGTCTCTCTTGAAAATGGCACCAAACGCGTTTGGGACATACCGACTGCCGCACGACGCGAACGGTATTCGGGCACAAAAATCGAGGCCGATTGTGACCGGTTCACCTTAATGACCGAGATAGAGATATTGTCCTGATCAGGGTCCGACAATGCATTCACTGTTGTCAGCAATGCAAATGCAATCTCTGTGGCGGAGCGTTCTTCGTTCTCGCGCAGAACTGCCGAGATCTCATCGTCGCGCAATGACTGGAGACCATCACTGGCAACCAGAACGATATCGCCCTCCTGAACCTGAAACGGCTCTTGTGGACAATCAATCTTGGCCACGCTGTCGCCAAGTAACACAGAACGCAGGCAGTTTCGATCAGGATGATCCAGACCTTCTTCTGGCGATAACAGTCCCGACGCGACCATTCTGTCAATCTCAGGTGCCATCGAATGGTCTTCGTTCAATTGCTGCAATCTGCCATCGCGATGAAGATAAAGCGGCGAGTCTCCAACGGAAATCCAATACAAGCGGTCTTCCACCAGAAGCGGAGCGACAAGCGTTGCGCCCATTCCATAATTACGTGGGTTTTCAGAAACATAGTCGCGAATGCAGGCATTCGACGTCATCGCGGCGTTTTTTAGAATAGCGGGTATATGAGCCTCGTGACGCTTCAGGTCAGCAAGTTTGAATTTGAGCTCTGCAAAGACCTCAGTCACAAGGATCGAGCTTGCAATCTCACCAGCGGCATGCCCGCCCATTCCATCAGCAAGCACTACAAAACCGACGTCCATTCCAGCAGGAAAATCGGTCACGA
Source organism: Boseongicola sp. (assembly GCA_013042105.1). GTDB lineage: Bacteria > Pseudomonadota > Alphaproteobacteria > Rhodobacterales > Rhodobacteraceae > Boseongicola. The sequence goes on along the minus strand of JABDQU010000322.1, from coordinate 22,974 downwards.
CCGCATCTTCCTGGATTTCTCGCATTCCTTGCCCGAGGGCCGTCGCCACGTCATAGCGCGCAAATAGCTGTGAGGTCATTTTAACCCTCCGCTGTCTATTATGGCAGGCCAGCTGAAATCGTCGTCGCAAAAAGCAGCAATTCGAAGCGTGGTCTTTCCAATTGAAATACGATCGCCATGCGCGAGACCTATTCGGCTCTCGACAACAACTCCATTCAGTCGCGTCCGGTTTTTGCTTTCACCATGACTAAGTTGGAAGCGATGACGCGCAATATCATAGGTGATGAACGCATGATTTTGACGGGAAATGGACTGGTCACCGAAATCCAGGCATACATCCTGATCAGGACCACGACCCAAATGCGTCAATCCACTCTCTAGTGCAAACCAGTCTCCAGTGCCGGGGCCTTCGACAACGACCAGCCACCCAACTGGTCGGCGTATCTGTCCAGCGCGCAGGTGGTCCGACCCCTCCGGCGGCACATAGCTCTTGTCTTCTTCGCATTCAGGCAAAAGGCGGGTGCGCACGCGCCCGCTTCGCCCGCTGGGGCGGTTTGCTGTGCGAGTGTCACTATCAGGAGAGTTACCTGATGGATGGTTGTCCGCGCGAGGGCCGAGATCAACGACATTGCTTCTGGTAATCCGTGTACTGCCATCGCTTGAATTGGCGGCATTGGACACCACTTCTACTGCCTTTTCACGGGGGAACAGCCTGTAAAGATTGTCCAGAAGCGTCAATGGCATGCCCTCATCCGTCCGACCGAAAGCTCATTTTCATGAGGCTGAATCGCGATCAATGGAAAAACATGCGTAGACCCAGCGCTGCATGCGACTCTTAAGCTGCCGACGGACTGTGCGACATCTGCCATTGAGACTTCCATTCCGCGATAGGCATAACCTACCCATTAGCGTCTTTTGATAAGCAGCAAAGTGGGCAAAACGGAGATGCCTTTAAGTGAACTTTGCGGCACACGTGAAAAGCGACAAAACCATCAGCCCCAAACCAAGTGGGTCACGTGGTAGAAGACCGGCGCTGCGAAGATTACGCTGTCCAACTGATCGAGAAATCCACCCTGCCCCGGAATGAGATGAGACCAGTCTTTCACTCCCTTATCACGCTTTATTGCGGCAAAGACGATACTTCCAAACATTCCTGTAATCGAAGCCAACGCCGCCATCGCCGCCGCACCCAACACTCCGAATGGAGTTATCCAGCTAAGCACAGCGCCAACAACCGCTGCAGCGAAGACGCCGCCCATAACTCCGGCAATAGTTTTAGGTGACAGGCTTGGAGCGATTTTTCGGCGGCCAAATGTGCGACCAGCATAATACTCAAAGAGATCGCCAAGCTGCACCACCATCGCAAAGAACACGATGAGTAGAATAGAACGGTCCGAGCCATCTGGCATGTCGTAGGTCAACAGCGCAGGAACATGGCTGATGCAATAAACACAGATCATCAGCCCCCATTGCGTTTCAGCCACGCGAACCAAAAACTGGTTGGTATCACCTCTAAGCGCACTGACGATCGGCAACAACAAGAAGGCGTAGACCGGGATGAGTACGGTGAAAAGAGCCGTCCAGTCGAATGCAACGAAGATATACTGAAGGGGTAGAATTGCAAAAAACGCCAGCACCAGTGATAGATGATCGGCCTGTCGCTTATTGGTAAAGGTTAGAAACTCACGAAGCGCCGCAAAGCTAACGAAGGCAAATAGAAGAATTACACCGACCTGGCCGCTCAAAACGGCCAAGGACAGAACAATTGTCAATCCCCACCAAGAGTGCACACGAACGACGAATGCTTCGACAACAGGATTGGACTGTCCAATAGGCAGGCGCGCTCGTAGAAACTCCCCCAAGAGAGTTAGCGCGATGAGAATGCCAAAAACGCCGAAACTCAAAAGCAGGATGTCAACAGTAGTTTGACTCGCCATCAGTCCCTACTCCGTTCCGGCGAAGAAAGTGCAATGAGCGAGTCTGCCGCCCGCTTCAAGAATGCATCCTTTGTTTCAGCCTCTTCGACGTGAATTGGGGAACCGAATGTCACGGTACAAATCAGCGGTAATGGGACGACTTCGCCCTTTGGCATGATCTCATTCAGATTGGCGATCCATGTCGGCACCAAATCGACGTGGGGCCGTGCTTTGCCCATATTGTAGAGACCTGCGCGAAAGGGAAGAAGCGGATCATCGGTCATGTTCCTGTTGCCCTCGGGGAAAATGATGAGAGAGGAACCTTCATCAAGAGCTTCAAGGATCTTTTCCATTGGGTCTTCGGTTCGCGCTTCCGGACGACGATCAACCAATACACAGTTGAAAACCTCTGGTCCCACAAAGGCACGGAGTTTATTCTGCAGCCAGTAGTCTTCCGCAGCCACCGGTCGGGTTTGCCGACGCATATATCCTGGCAAAACGGTCCAGATCATGGGCATGTCCGCATTGCTCACATGATTTGCAAAATAGACACGTTGCTTTGCAACCGGTTCGATGCCGCGCCAGTCCGCACGAACCGCTGTAATAAAACGCGCAACAAAAGCCAGAGAATGCCCAACCGCCCGGGCCGCTACGCGGCGAAGAAGTGACTTTTTGTCAGCCATCTTAAAGTTTTGACCGAGAAAATGGGAAAAAGGAAGTGGGTACCCATCGTGCGCTTTGCTGAGCTGTTTTTTTCCCTTCCCATCAGATGGAGTGCAGCTCACCTACGCCGGGTCCACTCGCAAGATAACCAACTATCCGATACTGGAAGCTCTGCACGTCAGAGAAACCGGAAGACGTGTGGTATCCTCGGGCGCCACGCCCTCAGTGATCCAAACTAGAAGTTTTTTAGCAGTGGTCTCAGCGAGTTCAGGAATATTGCAGCTTACTGAAGTTAATGGAGGAAAGCTGTCCAGACAGTCTTCAATATCATCAATACCGATCACCTTAAGCTGCTTGCCTGCTTTGGGACCGTGCTCGGCGCAGTGTGCAAGGACACCCAGCGCCACAAGGTCGTTAAAGCATAAAACTCCGTCCACTTCGGGATATGTCGACCTTAAGCTTGCCGCCATTGATCGTCCGAAAGAGCGTGTCGCTTCGCCGGTAAGGATAATTGGCGCCATGCCATGCGCTTTCAACACAGATAGATAGCCGCTCATCCTCTCGTGAGTGACCGGACGCCCCTCCAATCCACCCAGAAATGCGATGTTCTTACACCCTTGCGAAACGAGGTGCTCAGTCGCAATAGTGCTGCCCTGCTCATAGTCCGGGGCTATGAAAGGCAGAAAGCCAGTTGCCAGGTCGAGACGCCGAAAAACCTGAATTGCGGGTGTTCCTGTGGACGCAAGAGCCGCAAGTGTTTCAGTTTCATTCCCATATGACGGTGACAATACCAGACCGGAGACGCCATGCTCTACCAAAGAGGCGATCATGCGAGCCTGTAATTTCGGGTCCTCGTCGGTGTTTGCGATCACCGTCGCGTAACCTTGATCTGCAAGATACATTTGAAGCGAAGCCGCGAACTCAGTGAAGAAGGGGTTACGCATGTCGTTGATAACAAGCCCGATCAGGCCCGAAGATGATGAGCGCAGTGTTGCCGCCGAGCGATTGTAAACGTAGCCGATATCGGCCATTGCCTGCCGGACGACCACGCGCGTCGACTCTTTCACCGACTTACTGCCTTGCAATACAAGACTTACCGTCGACTTCGACACACCGGCCTTCTCGGCAACATCTAAAATCGTCGGTCGGTTGGGCATCAGCGCTTCAATCCCCAATGCCGTTTGTGGCCAAAAGCGATTTCATGCGCACTTCTGCGACCTCAGGCTTGAGTAAGAGACGAGACGCATCGGCAAGTCGGAAGACCTCACTGTAGTGGGTAATATCACGGCTCGATTGAAATCCGCCTGGCATGACGAAATGGCTTTGATACCCATTGAGCCACGACAGGAATGCGATCCCCGCTTTGTAAAACCGCGTAGGCGCCCTGAAGATTTCACGACTGAGAGGCACAGTCGGTGCGAGGAGAGAATCGTATAGTTCCATGTCCTCCTCTGCGAGTGCCTCCAACGCTTGTGACGCAGCCGGCGCAATAGCCGCGAATATCCCGAGCAATGCGTGACTGTGATGTGTGCCATCACCAGCAATCAAATCAGCGTAGTTGAAGTCGTCCCCTGTATACAGGCGGACCCCTTCGGGTAGACGGGCACGAAACGCTTCTTCGTGAGCCTGATCAAGCAGAGAAATCTTTATACCATCTACCTTTGCCGGGTTGGCACAAATCAGTTCCAGCACGAAGTCATTTGCTTTCGCTATGTCTGAATGCCCCCAATAGCCCGAAAGCGCCGGATCAAACATGTCCCCCAACCAGTGCAACACCACGGGTTCGGACGCACCGTCAATCAACGCACGATAGACGGCGCAGTAGTCATCCGGAGAAGCGTTCATTGCATTGAATGCGCGAGATGCCATCAATATCAACTGCCCGCCAACAGACTCAATTGCTTCTGCCTGCTCTTGATATGCCGCGAGGATTGCCTCTGCGTTTGTGAGTTTCGATAATTCTTTATGGTCAGTACCGGCCCCACAGGCGACTCTCGGCTTTAAAGGATGTACTTTCGCCGCCGCCATGGTTCTTTCGATCAACTCCTTTGCAGTGAGCCAATCAACTCCCATACCGCGCTGCGCTGTATCCATCGCTTCGGCCAAACCAAGACCCTGATCCCAAAGCGAAGCGCGAAACTTCAGCGTAGCTTCCCAATCCACCGCGGGGCGGCCATCCCACGGATTACGCTCGCGCAAAGGATCGCTGACGACATGCGCCGCGGCAAAGGCGGTTCTTGTCAATGGCACACGTGGCGCACGCGCAATCAGAGGGTCAGCTTTCATAGTATAGGACTCAAGCCGCCGATCTCGGGTTGGAAGCATCAGCATCGTCTCACCTCATACGTCCAGATCGAGCACAAGAATGCCCTCAATTCCACCAACGGCATTGGCAACCAATTGGCCGCCTAATGTCTGATGTTCAGGATTATCAGCATAGTTTCGCAAAGCGGCCCAATCGTCGAAGTCAATCACGAACCCATGCATATAACCGCGCTCGATCTGTTCAGGGCTTTCTGAACGACCGCCTTTGAAATCTTGTGCGCCCGAAAGTCGGTCAGCCAAATCCGAGAGGCCGCTGTAGATCCCTGAGATCGTCTCCTCAGTGGTCTCTGGTTTGAATTTGGTCAGTACGATGTGACGGATCATACCATAAGTCCTTGATCTTGTTTGATCATGTCGGCGGCTTTCTCACCGATCATGATGGAAGGAGCGTTCGTGTTCGAGGAGTTCACCGTCGGCATTATGGACGCATCCGCGATCCGCAGCCCTTCAAGACCATTAAACCTCAGCCTCGTATCGACAACTGCGCCTGCATCGCCACCCATCCGACAAGTGCCTGCGCAGTGATGCGAAGTTTTTGAATGGACGCAGATATAATTGAAATAGTCTTCATCGGTTTTCACATCCGGTCCCGGAAGACGCTCTGCCATGATGTAGGGTTTGAGTGCATCCTGCGCCAATATCTTTTGAACCAGCTTCAGCCCCCGAACGGACATCTCCCGATCATACCGATCCGATAGATAGTTCGGATCAATCAGCGGCATATCCGCAGGGTTGTCACTCTGGAGGCGCACAGTTCCGCGCGACCGCGGGCGCAAGTGGCAAGCGTTCAGCGTCACACCACCGTTTGGCATCGCCTCGACCCCCGCCTCGATCCCGGTGCCGAGACCTAAGTGCATCTGGATATCCGGCGAGCGCGCGTTCTCATCTGCGTACCAAAACCCACCGGTTTCAAAAAGACTCGATGCCACAGGGCCTTTGCGCGTCAGCAGGTACTGCATGCCCGCAAAAGCAGACAAGTGAAGCTTGGCGAAGCGATCATATGTGTGCGGCCCCGTGACTTCACAAATCGCATACAAGTCAAGGTGATCCTGAAGGTTTGCACCCACATTGGGTTGGTCAAAAACCACGTCGATCCCAAGGCGCATCAAATCGTCCGCCGGTCCAATCCCAGAAAGCTGCAACAGGCGTGGCGAGCCTATCGCTCCAGATGACAGGATTACCTCCCGGTCGGCAGTAATTTTGCTACCGTCGGCCATCTCGACCCCAGTGACCCGACCGCTTTCCACGGTGATCCGGCGCACCTGAGCCTGCATCTGGATCGTCAGGTTGCGCCGAGATTTTGCAGGCCCCAGAAACGCCATCGCCGCCGATGAGCGTCGGGCATTGCGCTGCGTCAATTGATAGAACCCAGCTCCATCTTGTTTCGGTCCGTTCACATCAGTCGTTCGAGGAATGCCCACTTGGCCAGCTGCCTCAATGAACGCATCGCAGATTGGCAGAGGCGCCGCGGGCATCGAAACACCCATCGGGCCGCCCTGACCGTGAAACTCGCCGCCGTAGGTGTCGTTGTCTTCAGATTTTTTGAAGTAAGGCAGGACCTCTCGATAGCTCCAACCGTCGCAGCCCATCTGACGCCATTCATCGTAATCCTGAGCCGCGCCGCGTGTGTAGATCTGCGCGTTGATCGCTGAACCACCACCAATAACCTTGGCTTGAGTGTAGTTGAATACCTTGTTCTGCATTGCGCGCTGAGGAGTGGTGTACCAACCCCACGCCCCTATGCCTTTGGTCATCTTCGCAAAGCCTGCGGGCAGGTGGAAGAATGGATGCCGGTCGCTGCCGCCCGCTTCCAAGAGCAATACCGACGCTTCCGGGACTTCACTCAGTCTCGCGGCAATTGCTGAACCAGCCGACCCGCCGCCAATCACAATGAAATCATATCCCGTCTTCATCTCATCAAACCTTCAAAGCTGCGGAATAGACAGGCCGCCATCGACCGGAATGACAGCGCCGTTGGCGAACCGCATCTGGCCGGTCGCAAGCGGTATGACAATTTGGCCGATATCCCTCGGCTCTCCCCAACGTGCAGCTGGCACGAGACCATTTTCAATGCGCTTGGTGTACTTGTCTTTGACACCAGCGGTCATTTCTGTGTCGATGATCCCCGGTCGCAACTCAAAGACACCGATCCCATGGGGCGCAAGCCGCACTGCAAACAACCGGCTCATCATCGCAGCACCCGCCTTTGACATGCAGTATTCTGCGCGCTCGACCGACCCCATTTCAGCACTAACGGATGTCACGAAAATGAGTGAACGATATCCATCTTCATCATCCGTCAGCATCCGCCGCGAGACTTCTTGAGCCAGAAAGAAAGCGCCGCGTAGATTGATATTCATGACAGAATCGAAGCTAGAGGGCTCCAGATCCAGCATATCACCGCGCACAGGGGCTCCTACACCCGCGTTGTTAATTAGCGTAGTAACAACACCCATTTCCGCCTCAACGGCGTCCAGAAGAGCGGGAACGCGATTTATATCCGCAACATCATGCTGGAAATAGCGAGCCTTGCCACCCAATGTCGCCAGAGCGTTCTTTACGATGGGCGACGACGCCTCTGGAAGAGCCGCAATGGCCACTTGAAATCCAGCCGCTACCAACTCCTTGGCGATGCCCAGACCGATCCCTTGTTGGCCTCCGGTAACCAGAGCAACTGCATTCATGCTGCAAACTCCGTTTCAATGATATGCCGCCCAGCCCGCAAAGCCAGTGCTGCAATCGTCAGCGCCGGATTCACAGCTGCAGATGTCGGCAGGACAGAAGCATCAACAATGAACAGGTTTTTGTGGTCATGACTCCGACAAAAAGTATCAACGACGCTTGTCTTCGGATTACTACCCATCCTTGCCGTTCCACATTGGTGTGAGGGCGTTTTGCGGTCAAAGGCACGCGACAGTACAATTGGAAATCCTGCGCGTCGCAGCGATTTTTTCAGCGCGGCCACCAAATTCTCATGTGCGGTCCAATTAGAGCGTTGCCAGTCGAGCTTAATCAGTCCTTGGCTCACCGTGACCCTGCTTTCAGGGTTCGGTAAGTCCTCAGACATTGCGTAAAAGTCAAAACTGCGTGCCGCGACCATTCCGGCCAGCCATTCAGGCAGCTTTGAATTTGCTGCCAGTATCGGCCCGGTGATTTTTCCCAACATCTGAATATTGCCCATTGGCAGTTCTGAACCATTCGACAAGTAAAAATCGTTTACCATCAGCGTCTTTTGGTAAACAGAACGGTTGCGGCGGAGCGGATGCAAAGCCAGAACGGCAGAACAATTGTGGTTCATGAAATTGCGACCGACCTGATCCGAACCGTTCGAAACTCCAGCGGGGTAATTCTCGTTTGCCGAAGACAAAAGCAAGGCGGCGCTCTGCACGGCCCCGGCAGCCAAAACGATGATTGGAGCCGATATTTCAAAAGACTTTTTGTCTTTCTCATAGCGCACGCCTGTTACACGGCCTGAGCGCTTAGCGGATATCTCGACCACCCGGCAACCCGCTTCCAGCGAGACGTTATCGTGGCGAAGCGCAGCCGCCAATCCACATGTCTCGGCGTCCATCTTACCGCCGCAAGTGTTCGGATAAGCGTCCCAAGTTGTCTGTCCAGCGGTAAGCCAATGATCGATATCGACGCCCAAGGGTATTGTACTTGGACGCAATCCCGCTTGCTTCAGCCACTTGCGCAGCTGCGCGATATCAGCTTCATCTTCAACCGCCCCATGGGTGTAATTCCCAGAGTGAGGCGGTTCCGTTGCATCCTCACCAAGCATGCCTCGCACTTCGTATAGCGCTTCGGCTCTCTGATAGTCTCTCTCAAGCTCATCATAGCTGATCGGCCAGCCGGGAGTCTTACCGCCTATGTGCTCGATCTCGTCAAAATCCTCCTTACGATAGCGGATCAACGCCGCGCCGTAGAATTTTGAGTTGCCCCCCACATTGTAGTAGTTGCCCGGATTAAACAGTTGGCCGCTACCGTCCAACCACTTCTCATCCGGGCGAAAAATGCCATCTCCAAAGATCGCTCTGGCATCGCGGTCGTTGGGAGAACTCCGAAGATGCTCCCCCCTCTCCAAAATCAATATACGGCGACCCGTTGGCGCAAGCGCCGCCGCAAGCGTCGCTCCTCCCATGCCTGACCCCACTATGACAACGTCGGGTTTCATCAGGGTGCAATACGGACTTCTGTCTCAGGATCAAATGCTACGGCCTTCTCCATATTCACCGCAAACATGAAATCGATCCCCGGGCTCACATTTGCATCAGAACGCATTCGCGCAATCACGTCTCTGCCGCCCATCGTCATGGTCACAAACGTGTCAGAGCCAGCAGGTTCCGTCACAACAATACGGTTGGTCATATGAGCGATATTACCGGACTTTCGATCTGCCGCATCTTCGTCGGTAATCGTTTCAGGCCGTATGCCGAGCAAAATCTCCTTGCCGTCCCACTCGGCCATATTGGCCTGACTGAAGGGCAAGGACGTCAGAGAGCCATCATGCAGCGCAACTCGTGCCATCGGCACACCGTTCTCGACCGATACCTTTGCAGGGACCACATTCATCGCCGGCGACCCCATGAAGGTTGCCACGAAGATATTCGCAGGAGTGTCGTAAATCTCTTGGGGCGTACCCAATTGTTGAACATAGCCGCCGTTCATCACAGCAATCCGCGTTGAAAGCGTCATCGCTTCGATCTGGTCATGGGTCACATATACGATTGTTGTTCCCAGCTTGTGATGCAGCTTTTTGATCTCGGTTCGCATATCGACGCGCAGCTTGGCGTCGAGGTTTGACAATGGCTCGTCAAAAAGGAAGACGTCCGGATCACGTACCAGCGCGCGCCCCATTGCCACCCGCTGACGCTGCCCGCCGGACAAAGCGCCCGGTTTCCGATCAAGTAGTTGCTCAATCTGCAAGAGTTTCGCGACATCATTCATCGCCTTGTCACGTTCGTCTTTGGGCGTGCCATGCATCTCAAGGCCAAACGTGATATTCTTGCCCACGGTCATGTTCGGATAGAGAGCGTACGACTGGAATACCATTGCGATGTTGCGCTTGGACGGATGCACACCGTTCATGACCTCATCCTTGATACGGATTTCGCCGCTGGTGATCTCTTCCAAACCCGCGATCATGTTTAGCAGAGTGGACTTGCCACAGCCGGAAGGACCAACGAGGACCAAGAATTCGCCCTCTTCTACCGAGATGTCGACCTTATGAAGAACCTCGGTGGACCCATAGGACTTGGTTGTGTTGTCAATATCGAGAAAGCCCATGGTTCTAGCCCTTTACGCTGCCAGCCATCAGACCACGCACGAAGTAGCGGCCTGCGACGATGTATACGAGAAGTGTGGGAAGTGCGGCCAAGATCGCACCGGCGAAGTGAACGTTGTATTCCTTCACACCGTGCGAAGCTTGCACGAGATTGTTCAAAGCAACCGTCATTGGTTGGCTATCGGCGCCAGCAAATGAAGCACCAAACAAGAAGTCGTTCCAGATGTTGGTAAACTGCCAAATGACGGAAACCACTGCGATGGGTCCTGAAGAAGGTAGCAGGATGCGCCAAAAAATCTGAAAGAAACCGGCGCCATCGATTTGAGCTGCCCGGATGAGTTCGGTCGGAAATACGGCATAGTAGTTCCGGAAATAGAGTGTGGTGAAACCGATCCCATAAACGACATGGACCAGAACAAGGCCGCTTGTGGTGCCTGCGAGACCCATCAACCCCAACATCCGCGCCATCGGGATCAGGACGATCTGAAACGGGATAAAACACGCAAAAAGCATCAAACCGAATAGGATCGTGTCGTACTTGAACCGCCATTTGGTCAACACGTAGCCGTTGAGCGCCCCGAGCACCGTGGAAATCGCAACGGCCGGTACAACCATCTTTATCGAATTCCAGAAATACGGCGATAAACCCGTTGGCTCGACCCCGATCTGGGCTGAAGACCATGCCTTTAGCCATGGCTCAATCGTGAACACTTGTGGCAGGTTCATCATCCCGCCGCCGGTGATCTCATCCAACGGCTTCACCGAATTCACAACCATCACATAGAGTGGCAATAGGTAGAAAAGCGAGAAGAGGACCAGAACCAGATAGATAAGTACGCGGACGGCCCGTCCTGTGCGAATTGCGGTATCTTGCGAGGCGACCGACATCACTTTTTCTCCCGCAGTTCGGCATAAAGATAAGGGATCATAATCGCCGCGATCGTCATCAACATGATCGTCGCGGATGCGGCACCAATGCCCATCTGATTGCGCGAGAACGTGTAAGAATACATGAATGTTGCAGGCAGTTCCGTCGCTCGCCCCGGACCTCCGCCCGTTAGCGCAATAACCAAGTCGAAAGTCTTAATGGCTAAGTGGCTCAAGATGACGAAAGCAGACAGAAAGGCGGGCCGAAGCTGAGGAATAATGATCCGACGATAGAGGTTCCAATTAGAGGCCCCATCCATCTGAGCGGCTTTCAGGATCTCATTGTCAATGCCTCGTAGACCCGCAAGAAACATCGCCATCACAAAACCACTGGTTTGCCAGACTGCTGCAAGCACTACTGTGTAAATCGCGAAGTCTCGGTTCTTGATCCAGTCAAACTCGAAACTTGTCCAACCCCAGCTTTGCATGACGTTTTCAAGACCAATGCCAGGGTCCAGAAACCACTTCCACGCAGTTCCAGTAACAATGAAGCTCAGCGCCATTGGGTAGAGGTAAATTGTGCGCAACATTCCTTCGGCTCGGATCTTCTGATCTAAAAAGATCGCAAGGCCGAGACCTAGGAATGTGCAAATCGTGATGTAAAGACTCGCAAAAACCGCCATATTTATCAGGGAGGTTTCCCAATGACTCAAGCGCCATAGCTTTGAATAATTTTCAAAGCCGACCCAGCCATACGACGGTAGCAAACGGCTATCAGTAAACGAGAGATAGACGGAAAACAGGATAAATCCGTAAACAAACACCAGCATCAGCGCCAGCGAAGGTGACAAGACAAGCTTTGGCAACAGTGTCTGAAGCCGCGTTTTAAAATCCGCGTTGGCCTGCATCGCCATCACGCCCCCTCCCCGTTCTTATTTGATCGAAAGTGCCCCGCAGTATGTTGGGGCGACGGCAAGCGCCGCCCCAAGCGGGAAGACTTACTTCGCGATAGAAACCGCGTCGACAAGCTCTGCAGCAGCTGTCGCGCTGTCGTACTCGCCGTTAAAGTGAGCAGTTACAACGTCATAGATCGCATTCTTCACAGACGCTGGGTTTGCGTGACCGTGCGCAACCGAACCGAGAAGGTTACCGGAAGACGCAGCAGCGGCAAGATCAGCCATGCCCTGCTTGCCGCAAGCATCAAACGCTTCGTCGGACACATCCGTCCGTGCCGGAACCGACCCTTTTACGACGTTGAACGCGGACTGGAAGGATGGCGACAGAATGGCCGACGCCAGTGCAGCTTGCTCCGCGGACACAGCGCCGCCCTGGTCAAACATCATAAATTGGTCAGCGTTGAAAGTGACCTGATCTTGCGTGCCCGGGAAACGGAAGCAGAGGAAATCCTCGCCCGGCACCTGACCTGCATTCAAGAATTCACCCTTTGCCCAGTCACCCATCATCTGGAAGCCGGCTTCGCCGTTGATGACCATAGCTGTTGCAAGGTTCCAGTCACGACCCGAGAAGTTGTCATCTACATTGGCGCGGATTACAGCCATACGCTCGAAGGCTTCGACCATGTCGTCGCTTCCGAGAACGCCTTCATCCAGATCAATAAACGCAGCTCGGTAACCATCGGCACCAAGAACGGACATAGCGACCGCGTCAAACACGGTTGTGTCCTGCCAGGCCTGACCACCGTGCGCAATTGGCGTGACGCCAGCAGCACTGAGAGTGTCGAGCGCAGCCGTGAACTCTTCCCAAGTTGTTGGAACAGAAATGCCATTGGCATCCAAAACCGACTTGTTTGCCCAGACCCAGTTCGTGGAGTGCACGTTCACTGGGGCCGAAACCCATTCGCCATCAACCTTTGCAAAGGCCTGAAGTGCTGCCGGAACGACATCGTCCCAACCTTCTTTAGCGGCGACATCGTTCAGGTTTGCAAGCGAGCCTTGGTTGGCCCAATCGAGAATGTCAAAGCCGAGGCCTTGAACCGCCGTCGGTGCGTTGCCCGCTGTCACACGTGCGCGCAGAACAGTCATCGCCTGCTCGCCGCCGCCGCCTGCGACAGGCATGTCGGTCCAGCCAATTCCCTGGCCTTCAAGATCGCCTTTGAGCACGTTCAGCGCGGCAGCTTCACCGCCTGACGTCCACCAGTGCAGCACCTCCACATCTTCAGCTTGCGCGGCTCCCGCTGTGACGACAAGCGCCAATGCTATTGCAGTTTTTGTTTTTAGAAACGAACGCATAGGTTTCCTCCCGGTTTGCGTTTAGTAATTTCCAGCGTTTTTACTCGCCGGTTTGAACCCAAGGCGCCCGGCTGCGCCCAACGCGCATCACCAGAGATTTCACCTCAAGAAATTCTTCGAACCCGTAGCTGCCAATCTCGCGACCCTGCCCGGATTGCTTGACGCCGCCAAAGGCCAATTCAGGATAGCCATCCATCCACGTGTTAGTCCAGACTGTTCCTGCCTGCGCACGACGCGCAAACTCCAGACAATTATGAATGTTTTCGCTCCACACGCCCGCAGAAAGCCCGAAATCACTATCATTTGTTAGCGCTAATGCCTCTTCGAGTGTGCGGAATGTTAAGACTGACAGGACCGGTCCAAAGACTTCATCGCGCGCGATTGCCATGTCCGATGTGACATTGGTGATAACAGTCGGTTGATAGAACTGCGTGCCTAGCCCAGAAACGGACAGCGTTTCACCGCCGATCTCCACCTTGGCCCCCTCTGCAACTGCGCCTTTCACGTAGCCGTCGATCTTCGCGTTATGTTCGGGCGTTACGATCGCACCCACTTGCGTATCTGGGTCAAGTGGATCTCCAAATTTCACGTGTCTTGAAAGCTCGACGACGCGCGCCACGAACTGCTCTGCAATGTCCTCATGAACGATGATGCGGCTTGAAGAATTGCAGCACTGACCGACATTGAAATAGACTCCGAAAGTTACGGCATCCGCCGCGCTTTCAAGATCGGCATCCGGGAAAATCACCTGCGGGTTCTTTCCACCAAGCTCCAAAGCGACCTTCTTCAACGTTGTTGCAGAAGCTTCGGTAATAAGTTTGCCAACCCCCGTAGATCCCGTAAAGGTCACCATATCCACGTCGGGATGAGAAGACATAAGGCTGCCAACCGGCTGCCCATACCCCAGAACGATGTTACAAACCCCAGCTGGCAGCCCTGCCTCAAGTAGCAACTCACCCATCATAACCGTGGTCGAGGGGGTCATCTCTGAAGGCTTGACCACAACCGTGCATCCGGCTGCCAAGGCAAACGGCAGTTTTTGACTGAGAATCCAAAAGGGGAAATTCCAAGGTGTGATGATCGAGACGACACCAATGGGCTCTTTTATAACCACGCCGAGCATATCCTCGCCCAATGTGTTGTGGCTGTCGCCTTGAGATGTCCGTGCCAAAGACGCCGCATATCGCCAGAGATCCCCAGCCCCGCCAACTTCACCCCGTGACTGGCTGATTGGCTTACCACTCTCCAAGGTCTCAAACAGCGCGATCCGCTCGACATTCGCCTCGATCAAATCAGCAACTTTGAGCAAAACCGTCGCGCGCTCTTTTCCCGATAGCCGACTCCAGACCCCTGCATCAAATGCGCGCCGGGCAGCCGAAACTGCGGCATTTGTCTCCGGCTCTCCGCCACGCGCTGAAACGCTGACAACTTTTCCATGCGAAGGTGAGACACGCTCAAACGTCTCCACACTTTCGGTCCAGGTGCCATCAATCAAATGACGCCCCCGAAAAACGGGCGGCAACTCAAAGTCAATCGCAGTTTTTACCGTAAAATCTTTCATGACCTATTGCCCGTTAAACTCCGGAGACCGCTTGTTTAAAAACGCCTCCACGCCCTCGCTTCGATCTGAGCTCGCCGCCGCCGCAGAACTGCCCAATACTTCAATCGCGGCGTGGCGATCTTCGCCAACCGCGCCATGTATCATAGCTTTCGCCAACTCATTCGCTCGGGGAGAAACGGTCTGTAACGATTCCGCGATATCCAGAGCTGAAGTCAAAGCATCCTCAGAGCACTCTGCGACAAAGCCAAGTTGCAACGCTCTATCCGACGTAATTTGCCTTCCAAAGAGTGCCATCTCTTTGACCACCGGCTCAGGCAAAAGCCTTGCCAAGCGCTGCGTCCCCGACCACCCCGGCACAATACCGATCTTAGCCTCTGGCAGAGCCAACCGCCCTTTGTTTGATAAAATTCGGACATCACAACAGGCCGCAAGCTCCAACCCACCCCCAAAGGCATGCCCGTTCAAAGCACCAATCGTCGGCCTGCTACATCGCGCCAAGCGGTCAAAAATCCGGTGCCCGTCCCGCACCCAGAATCGCGCAAACTCACTCGGGATCAATGGCCCCCACTCCGCAATGTCGGCACCACAGCAAAACGCTTTGTCTCCAGCGCCCGTCACAACCACGCAACGCGCGTCGGGATTGCGTTCGACTTCGGAAAGATATCCTTCGAGTTGGCGCAGCATTCCCATTGTCAACGCATTCAGCTTGCTCTCATTGCAAAGCGTTAAAATGGCCGCGTTTCCCTGATATGAGCAGGTTACTTCACTCATAAATCTAGCCCCATTGGCGCTTCACGAAACAGAGATGCCGACATGGCAACCGCATTCTCGGCAACCTGCACACGCCCCTTGGACGCCGCAACGATATGTGTATCTGGCTCTATCCCTGGCATAATTTCGGTCGCAACAAGCCCTTTGTCCGTCAACCGGATCACACAGCGCTCGGTCACGTAGATAACGTTCTGTCCTTGCTCACGCGCCCGTTTTCCCGAAAACGTGACGTGCTCAACCTCGTCCACCATTTTGGTGAATTTACCCGGCGCCTCGATTTTGATGCCGTCTTCACTGAGATCAACTTTCGCCCCAGCCTCAAACCAACCCGAGAACACAATATTCTTTGCCCGCGCCGTGATATCAACAAACCCGCCGCAACCCGCTGTCAGGTAGGGCTTTTTACCAAGTTTCGAGACGTTCACATTTCCTTCTACGTCCACCTCCATGAAAGACAGATAGGACACGTCGAACCCACCTCCCTGGAAGTAGATGAACTGTTGAGGTGACGGCACGAAGGCGTCCGCATTGGATGCACAACCGAAGGCAAAGCCAGTCAAAGGCACGCCGCCAACGGCACCTTGCTCGATGGCCCAGGTGACCGCATCAGGATAACCTTCCTCCAAAAGAACCCGCGGGATCATTGCGCTGATGCCAAATCCCAGATTAGCCGTCATGCCTCGACGGAGCTCTTGCGCAGCGCGACGCGCTATCACTTTTTCCACTCCGTGTGGAGCATGACTAAAGCTGTCCCACGGACGCATGATCTCACCGGAAATTGCCGGATCATAATCGGTCTGCGTGGTTTGCAACTGATCCGTATCAATGACGACGCAGTCAACCAAATGGCCGGGAACACGGACATCGTGAGGACGCAGACTGCCATTTGCCGTAACCCGCTTCACCTGCGCAATCACCAAACCGCCATTGTTGCGCACGCAGATGGCCTGCTCGAGGCCGCCGAGATAGGCACCCTCTTGCTCATAAGTCAGATTCCCGCGCTCATCCGCTGTGGTCGCCCGAATGACGGCTACGTTGGGAACTATATTGGGGAAGTGGAGCCAGGTCTCGCCGCCAAACTCAGTGCGCGAAACAATTGGCTCTTCGCCACCTTTGTCATTCATCGCACAGCCCTGCCTGCGCGGATCCACGAACGTATCAAGCCCCACTTTCGTCAAGACACCAGGGCGATGCGCTGCGGCCTCTCGATGCATGTCGAACATGATCCCAGAGGGGACATTATATGCCGCCACCCGGTTTTCAACGATCATCTTCCATATCTCGGGCATTTCGACACTGGACGGTCCTGACGGATAGGAACCAGCCAAAACACGCAAGAGCAAGCCGTCCTTTGCGATATGGTCCATGCCTTTGACGCCGTAAACGTCGCCTGCAGCGATGGGGTGTAAAGATGTAATCCCGCGCGGATGCCCTTCACTCTCAAACCTCTCACCGATAGCCTTCAACACGGCATCCGGACACCCGAGCGTTGAGGACGAGGAAACGGATATCACCGCCCCATCCGAAATGAGAGCAACGGCCTCCTTGGCGTCGACGACCTTGCTCATGCAAAAGCACCGTAGTCGACATGAACCTTACGGCCGCTCTGTGCTGCCTCCCGCACTGCCAATGCCACGGCGAGCGACTTGATGCCATCTGGACCAGTGGCCGCAGGCGACCCGTTTCCTTGCACCGCCGAGACGAACTCAGAGACACCACGCTCGTAAAGCGAATGTGCAGAGTAAGAGATTTCACGCGTGCCTTCCGCGGTCTTCAAAGTGATAGTCCCGAACGGCATTTGCGTCATCACTTCCCGAGCGAAGACGGACCCTTCCGTGCCGTGCACTTCGAGTCCCGAGCCCGCGAAGGGATGCGTAAAACTTTCGTGCGACATGACCATTGCACCGGACGGCATTGTCCAGACAGACATACACGAGTCTTCAACACCTTGCCCCATTCCCGATGTTGCAAGCTGTGCAACCACATCTGTGGGCGTCTCACCCAACAAGAAATGCGCGACATCTGCGTCATGGACGGTGATGTCCGGAATGACACCCCCGCCTGCACTGGCATCGTTGATCCTCCAGCCTTGCAGGTTTTTCGGCAGATGGACTGCATGGAAGATACGCACAGACAAAACACGACCGATTTCACCAGAAGCAACCAAGTCTCGAATAGCGCGATGTGATCCGGAGCAACGCAGGTGGTGGTTGGTCGCAAAAACCGTTCCACGCCTCTCAGCCGCCGACACCATTTCTTGCGCTTCCTGCAAGCTTAACCCGAGCGGCTTTTCACATAAGACATGCTTTCCTGCATTGATGGCAGCCATGGCTTGCGCGTGATGCTTTTCATTGGTCGACGAAATATAAACACATGTTGCAGTGTCATCTCGAAGCGCTTCGTCGAGCGAAGTCGTTGAATGCTCAATATCGTGTTCCCTTGCGTAGGCCTGAGCACGGTCGGCCGCTCCGCTCACCACCCAAGAAACATTTGCACCGGTTTGCGCCCTCACTGCGCCAATCATATGCTGCGATGCAATTGTGCTTGCTCCGACAAATATCCAACGCATTTTGCTTCCAGCTCAAATTTATGGAACGTTCCAAGCATTCTTACTGGAACGTTCCATTCGATACAAGAAAATTTTGCGAGACCAATGCCTCAAACCGGCTTTCGCCCTCAGTTTTCGACCACCTCATAAAGCTCGAGAGGTAAACCATCTGGATCTGCGAAAAAGGTGAAACGTGCACCCGTCAAAGCATCAACGCGAACATTCTCAACACTCACACCCCGCGATTGCAAATGCGCAACGACCGTATCAAGGTTCGCAACTCGGAATGCCAGATGCCGCAGCCCACATGCCTCTGGGCGCGACGGCCTGTCTGATGGATTTGGAAATGAGAAAAGCTCGAGTGACCCTCCGCCTGGAACGTTGAGATCCAGCTTCCAGGACTGACGCTCTTCGCGAAAAGTCTCGGCAATCACTCCACACCCGAGAGTTTCTACATAGAATTCTCTCGAAACAGCGTAGTCACTGACGATCAATGCCACGTGGTGGAAACCTTCGAACATCCATTCGCCCTTTGCCAAATTCTGGGCAACCAACCAGTCACCCTATTTTTTTTCGCAATTTGCCCAAACCAGGGCAATGTGCCGTCGCTCACTTTCGTACACCGCCTTCGCGGCACACTGGAACCCTACGACATTGCCGTCGCTTCAACCACGACTGACCGCATTACCCAGTGAACATCCCAAGAATGAACACTACCAGATGAATTGCGCTCGGATCGCTGTAATTTGTTCGCATTATGCTACTTGCGTATGCCAGAAAACGGACCGCCTTCTAATGCGGCCTGTTCGAGAATGTTGGGCGAGAGGCCCGGAACCTTGCATCTCAGCAACGCAACTAGTCCGAAGTTGAGGATAAGCGATTCTTGTTTAATCAACGATCAGAGGGCCCACATACCTGCGCTTCGCCGTTCATGCACGAGGAAACAAAGGCAACTAAATGTCCAAGCTTTTTCCTGATCCCAAAATGCTTAGTGAAGACTCGGCGCAGCAGTATCGAACTGTGGCAAGCTCGCCAATCCGCCAACGCCTCCGGCGCATTGTACGGAAGCTGCGCCACAGGCGTTCCCCTGTCGCAAGCAATCCTGCAACTGGACACCTTTCAGCCAAGCAGAAAGAAACCCACCGTTAAACGCATCGCCGGCCCCGGTTGCATCGATGACACGAACCGCCTCAGACACTTCATGGTGCCACTCTGAGTGACTGCGCATGCGCGCCCGCGCTCCCTTCTTGCCGTGTTTTACCACAGTCACTTCTGCGCACGCTTCCGGAACTCCAACATCGCGCAATGCCGCAAGCTCTCTTTGATTAGGAAGAAACACATCAACGGCCGCGATTAGATCGCGAACCTCAGGACGAAAAGCATCCTGCCAACCACAATCGAGCGATATGCTCAGACCGGCCGACCGCGCCCTTTCAATCAATTTGGGATTTTCTTCCAGAGTGCTCAATTCACCAATGTGCAGATGTGAAAACGACCTCCAGTCAAAAGCTGCAAGTGATGGCAAAGCGTCGCCCGCAGCGCGTGTTAGGAACGCCCGATCATTCGCGTATGGTATCGCCACCGTGATCTGCGGATCGCTCCCCCCCGGCGCAACGTCACACAACTTGGATGACAGACCGTTCTCGGCAAGCGCCTGAAGGACAACAGCATCAAATGGCGCTGCCGGCAGAACGGAAAACTGCGCAGCGCCATTTCCCAGTGCCACAAGGGTCGCACCGGTAATGAACGCTCCCCCTCCTGCGTGCAAAGACACACCTTCTGCGAAGACCTCTGTGCCAAGCGTTGGCAATCGCGGTGTTCCGGTAAACACGACATCGCAATAAAGCCGACCTGCGCACAGAATGCCCCCGGTCATGACAGAGCCTCTCCGGTTTCCGCATCAAAGACATGCAGATGTTCAGCGCCCGCGCCGAGGTTGACTATGTCACCCACTTTTGGCGGTGACCTCCCGTCAGCCTTTGCGATAATCTCGCCACTGGTCGTTTCGACGTAAATGAGCGTTTCCGGTCCCAATGGCTCCAGCACGGTTACTTTCCCGCTGATAATAGGGTTATCACCGTCTGGGTGCAGGTCGTCCGGGCGAACACCCACAAGGACATCCTCGCCCTTGGGTTGCTTGTTCAATGCCACCGCCACATGACGTCCGCCTGTTAACGAAATGGTATCGCCTGACATACTCGCCGACAGAAGGTTCATCGATGGAGCTCCGATAAACCGGGCCACGAAAGTGTTGGCCGGTTTGTGATATACTTCGCTTGGGGTGCCGACCTGCTGGATATGACCGTCTTTCATAATCACGATACGATCTGCCATAGTCATGGCTTCAACCTGGTCATGTGTTACGAAAATAATCGTGTTTCCAACACGTTGATGAAGTCTTTTGATCTCAAGGCGCATTTGAGTTCGTAGTTGAGCATCCAAATTCGACAGCGGTTCGTCGAAAAGAAACACCGAAGGATCGCGCACCATGGCCCGCCCAATAGCAACACGCTGACGTTGACCTCCAGAAAGCTGCGACGGTTTCCGCTCAAGTAAGTCGGTCATATCCAGAATGCCTGCAACTTCCTGAATTCGCTGCTCCTTGGCATCTTTAGGCATTTTCGAAGACCGCAAGCCAAAAGCAATATTTTTCTTCACGGACATATGCGGATAAATCGCATAATTCTGAAAAACCATCGCGATGTCGCGTTCTTTCGGCTCAAGGTTATTCACCTCGCGGTCACCGATTTCGATGATCCCGCTGGTGGTTTCTTCCAGACCTGCGATCAAGCGCAGCGTCGTGGATTTGCCGCACCCCGACGGACCGACGAAAACCACGAATTCTCCGTCCGCGACATCTAACGAGATACCGTGCAGAACCTCGGTCGAGCCGTAGGATTTCGTCAGCGAGCGAAGTGCAAGATTTGCCAAAGTCAGGTCTCCAAAAGGGAAGTGAACGCCGTTTCCAATTGCCGGGCGGCGGCCGCCGTTCTGTCAGATCGCGCAGCGCGCGTGTCGCGCAGAGCCTTGGTTGCGTCCCGATAGTGCGCAAGCGCATCGCTCAAAGCTTCCGGCGCGGGTCCGCCAATGCGATTCCGGACGGCCACAAAATTTTCGGCAGATGTCGCCTGTCTGAAGGTTGCCTCATTCATCGAGGTGGTTCGCCCTGCAACGGTCAAGAATGCAGCTCGGAAAGCCTCATACCCTTCCCCAAGCGGCGCGTTTTGCTCAATAACAGAACGCGCCGTTCCTGCCGCGACCTCATGTGCCTGACGAAAGGTCAAGTCTTCGTCGCGCACGAGCGTGTCTGCAAGTTCTGTGACCGTGATACACGCCGCATCCGTGTTGCGTTTCACATTGCCCGCGTTGATCGAACATGCGGGCAAAAAAGCCGCCAAAAGCTCAACAACACGAGTGCCACTTTCGAAAGCCGCATACCCGGCCTGCTGAACTTCGCCTTCGCTATCGTTCATGTCGGTAAACGGCGTATTGTGCATCGTGTTCACAACCATATCGCAGCGACCAACAGTTATGGACGACAAATGCCGCATATGCTCAATCGGGACCGGATTACGTTTCTGAGGCATGATCGAACTGATCTGCACCAGCGAATTGGGAACGTATAGTTGCCCAACCTCAAAACTGGACCAAAACGCCATATCCTGAACGACACGACCCAAATGGAGGAACACAAGCTTCACTGCACTGTAAAGCCCGGTCACATAATCCACCGACGCAATGCAGCCGTAGGAATTGACCAATGGACCTTCAAATCCCAGAAGCTCCGCCATCCGATTGCGATCAATCGGAAAGCCCGACGTGGTAATAGCGGCGGCGCCCATCGGGCAGTGTCCGAGGCCATCAATGGCCGCAGAAAGCCGGTCAGCATCCCTGTTCAGCACTTCGACCACGGCACCAAGATAATGGCCGAAGGTAGTCGGCTGCGCCGGTTGCCCATGCGTGTAAGCCACAATCAATGTCTTGGCTTCGATCTTGGCCTTCGTTGTCAGAGCATCGGATAATTCCAACAAGCCGTTCAACAAGGCCTCAGCACGGTCGCGAAGCGCCATTTTGAAAAGTGTATGGTCCATGTCATTGCGCGAGCGCGCCGTATGAAGCGCCCCACCAAGATCGCCTAAACGGCGACGCAATTCAGCTTCCACATAGAAGAAGTAGTCCTCGAATTCACCCGTATATTCCAGTGCCGCAACTTCGGTATCGCGCTCAATACTCACCAGCGCCTCAGCAACCCTTGCACCATCGCTCGTCGACAAAATTCCTGTCTCGACCAACATCACAAGATGCGCCCGGTTAATCGCCCCCATGTGGCTGGCGTAGTGCTTTTTTACACCTTCAAAGAGCGGTGCCAGCACGGTTGTCTTATAAACTGGATCAGGGAAAACGCTTTTGTCCGTCATCCCTTCAACCCTGCCATGACCACGCCGCGAATAATGAAGCGTTGGAAAATCAGGAATACCACCAGCGTAGGAATTGTGCTGATCGCGGCACCTGTCATAATCAATTCCCAAGCGACATCAGCCTCGTCGCCAAAGCCCGACAGCCCAACCGGGATCGTGTACATATCGACCGAGTTTGTCACGATCAGCGGCCACAAAAACGCGGTCCAGTTCCCGAGGAAGACGAAGATCGCCAAAGCAGCCAATGCAGGCTTCACCAAAGGCATAGCCACGGTCCACCAGATCTGCAGCTCATTCAGCCCGTCAATCCGCGCCGCTTCAATGAAATCGTCCGGCACGCTCTCAAAGAACTGCTTCATGAGAAACGTTCCA
>JABDQU010000318.1 GCA_013042105.1 Boseongicola sp. | reverse complement strand
AAAGACCGCGACCGCCCTGTCTACGCCCTGCTCGGGGGCCGCATGACCGACCGCGTCCGCGCCTACACCTACCTCTACCCGATGGCGCACCACCGCCTCCCCGACTTCTGGATCGACGCTGACATGGCCGCCGAAAGTGCGCTGGCTCTGGTCGAACAAGGCTACACCGCCGTCAAATTCGACCCCGCAGGCCCCTACACCGCCCGTGGAGGCCATCAACCCTCCCTCCACGACGTCGACACCTCCGTCGCCTTCTGTGCCGCCATACGAGACGCTGTCGGCCCCCGCGCCGACCTGCTCTTTGGCACCCACGGCCAATTCTCAACCGGTGGCGCAATCCGCCTCGCCAAAGCGATTGAGCCCTACACCCCCCTCTGGTTCGAAGAACCCGTCCCGCCCGACAACATCGCCTCCATGGCCGAGGTCGCCCGCGCCACGTCGATCACCGTCTCCACCGGTGAACGCCTAACAACCAAAGCAGAATTTGCCGCCGTCCTTGCCGCAGGTGCCGCCAATATCCTGCAACCTGCGCTTGGTCGTTCCGGTGGCCTCTGGGAGACCAAGAAAATCGCTGCCATCGCCGAAACCTACAACGCCCAAATGGCCCCACACCTCTACGCCGGCCCGGTTGAATGGGCCGCAAACGTCCATTTCGCGACGTCGATCCCGAATGTCCTCATGGCCGAAACCATCGAAACCGACTTCCACAAAGCGCTGATAAAGAACACGATTTGCGTCGAAGACGGCTATATCAGCGCCCCAACCGCACCCGGCCTCGGTATCGACGTCGACGAAGCCCTCGCCCGCGCGCATCCCTACACAGGCACCGGTCTGCACCTTCAGATGCAGGAAGACCCCATAAGCTACAGCGCGCCAAACGCCTTCGAGGGCGGCGCACCCGTTCAAAAGGCCGACTAGCCCGGAACCAACGCCCCCTTGTGCGCCGCAATCGCCGCGTCAACGTCGTCAAACCAGACCGCGCGACCCTGTTCTAAAACGACAGCCGCGTGGCACATCCGCGCCAATAATGGCAGGTTATGCGACACCACAATCGCCGCCCGATCCCGTATTCGGTCCGCCAAAACCACTTCCGACTTCGCCCGAAACGCCGCGTCCCCGACGCTCGTCACCTCGTCAATCAGGTAGGTGTCAAAGTCGATCCCCATCGACACCGCAAACGCCAATCGCGCCTTCATGCCCGCTGAATAGGTGCGAAACGGCAGGAAAAAATGGCTCCCAAGTTCGGCCATCTCGCGCACGAAATCCTCCAACCTGTCGGTATCCACACCATAGACCCGCGCCACAAATCGCGTGTTCTGCAACCCACTGAGATCGCCGTGAAAACTGCCCGCAAACCCAATTGGCCACGACACAAACCCCTGCGCAATCACCCGCCCCGCGTCAGGCTTCATCGTGCCCGCAATCACCCTCAAAAGGCTCGACTTCCCCGCGCAATTCCGCCCAATCAAAGCAACCGCCCCCTTCTTGGGAAACGTCAGCGAAATCCGGTCCGCAACCACCTTCCTCACCCCGCCCGAAACAAATTCCTTCGACACATTCTCCAGCCGGATCATCGCCGGTCCCGCAGCGAATAAAACACCAAAACCCCCACTGCCCAGACAGCGGTCAGGAAAAAACACATCATAAACAACAGCATAAATCGGCGCGGATATTGCGGCGTCTCTGCCAGCGTTGGTCGAATATGCGCTGCCAGATACCGGCTTTTGCGCCGCGCCTCGGCTTGTGCGGCATCAAACGCCGCCAATGCCACCGTATAGGCCTCCTCAGCAAACTGACGATCCACCGCCAATCGCTCAAACTCACCAAGCAGCATCGCGTAATCCGCACCGTCCCCGCCGCGCCCGCCAAACCCAAGTTTGCCCCGCTCGTCCGCGATCCGCGCCTCAATCACCGCAATCCGCCGATCCGCCTGTTTCAACCTTGAATCCGCTGCCCGCGTGCTTTCGCGCAGCAAATCCGCATCGATCAAAGCCTCCGCCAACTGCTGCTCCAGCATCGACAACAGCCCCATCTGCCCCTGAACATCTGCATTGGGATCAACGATTTGCGTGGTCGAGCGGAACTCCGTCAACCGCGCCCGCGCTTCGCGCATCCGCTCGACCGACCGCGCCAGTTCTGCGCGCGCAAACTCGGTCGTATCCTCCTGCGCAATCGCCGAAAGCTCTTCGACCAACCGCGCGCTTTCCGCAAAAACCCCTGCCGAAATCGCCCGCGCATTCTCTGCGTCAAACGCCAGTGACCGCACCTCAATCAACCCTGTTCCGGGATCGTATATGACCCGGACCATCCGCTTCCAATAGTCGTGCAAATCCTCGATTGAGCCATCCCGCCGATAGGCAAAAACCGGGTCGCGGTCGGGTTTCGAATACAACTCCGCCAGCCCCAATTGGTCATCCAGCGCGCGCACAATCTCCTGACTGGCGATAAATCCATTCAAAATGTCTGCATCCGAGGACCCCGACACCCCAAGCCCCGCGATCCCTCCAAACATCTCAATCGGCGAGGCGGCGTCCTCTTTGCGCACCGAAAACGCAACCGTCGAAGCATATTGGTCGGCGGCACGCGTGAACAGATAAGTCGCCCCCAAAACGCAAGGCAGAAATACCAGCAAAATCAGGGAATAAAGCACGCCCCGATGTCGCCGAGGCATCGGGGCCGTAGGTGCAATATCGTATAGCTGAGCCACTTGCGTCACGATAAAACCGGACCTCTACTTTGCGTTAACCACGATGGGTCCACCCTTTCGAAGTCTCGTTAATTCAACGTAAAGATGCGTCTTTTAGTCAGTGCAGATCATGGTTTTCATCGCATCCGACACATCCCAACCGGATCAGCCGCCCTGCCCGGCCCAAAGACCGGCACGGATCACCGCAGGTCGCTCAATCGCCGCCTTGTGCCTGCGCGAAATGGTCACCACCTACGGGCGCAGCCCCGGTGGCTGGGCCTGGGCTGTGGTCGAACCGGTCGCGGCGATCGCGCTTTTGGCCTTTGCCTTCTCTCTTGCCTTTCACGCCCCACCCCTTGGGTCCAGTTTCCCGCTGTTTTACGCCACCGGCTTCCTGCCCTACATGCTGTTTCACGACGTCAGCCAAAAGGTCGCTACCTCAATCCGCTTTTCGCGCCCCCTGCTCAGTTTCGGGGCCGTCACCTATCTCGACACGCTGATCGCGCGCTTTGCTCTGAATATCCTAACTCATCTCGTCGTAATTTCGGTGGTTTTGACGGCCATTCTCGCGCTCTCCGGGTCAGGCCCTTACGTGGAATTCCACCAAATCGGCCTTGCCCTCAGCGGTGCCGCCGCACTCGCTATCGGCGTTGGCACGCTGAACTGCTATCTCTTCACAGCCTTTCCGGCTTGGGAACGGCTTTGGGCGATTTGTCTCAGACCGCTTTTCATCATCTCCGGCGTCGTCTTCCTTTTCGAGGACGTGCCAGCAAAATATCAAGGCTTGCTGGCCCTTAACCCTTTGTTTCATGTCACCGGCCTAATGCGCGCAGCGATCTATCCAACCTATTCTCCCACCTACATAAATATGTGGTTCGTATTTGCGCTCGCCCTCGCAGCCGCCGGCCTCGGCATGCTGCTTCTCAACAGGTTCCACGACGAACTGGTGTCCAAATGAGCAGTTTAACGGCAGCATTCTCGCCACCCACTCTCACATCCCGCCCCGCCGCCGGCGCCCACCATATCGCGATATTGCTCGCAACGTATAACGGCGCAGAGATGTTGCCCGCGCAACTCGACAGTATCGCCCGCCAGACCCACCAAGACTGGTCGCTTCTGGTTTCAGACGACGGCTCGCACGATGACACAAGGAAGATCGTTCGCGCGTTTGCCGCACAACTGCCCGATAAACGCATCGCGCTGATCCGTGGTCCAAGACAAGGTTCCGCTCAGAATTTCTTATCGCTTCTACGTGCCGCGGGTCGCGTGCCCTATGTAGCGTTTGCCGATCAGGATGACGTCTGGTTCGACGACAAACTGGCCCGCGCAATCTCCCAGCTTTCGCCCAGCGCACACCCCGCAATTTACGGCAGCGCGACGATGATCACCGACCAAGATCTGCACCCCTTGCGCCCCTCGATAGCGTTCAAAAGGCCCACCAGTTTCCAAAATGCGCTGGTCCAGAACGTCGCTGGCGGCAATACCATGGTGGTCAACCGAATGGCTTTGGATGCGCTGCAACCCGCCAGTCAGTTGGCCAAACGCATCGTTGCGCATGACTGGTGGTGCTATCAGATGGTCACCGGCATGGGCGGAATGATGATCTACGATCCGGTTCCAAGCCTGCTTTACCGACAACATCAAGAAAACCAGATCGGCGCGAATGATACACTCAAAGCAAGGCTTTCGCGGCTGAAACGCCTCGTTCGTGGCGAATTCTCGCAGTGGCGCGAAGCGCACTTCGAGGCTCTGATTGCCGCCGAAAAGTGGTTGAGCAACGACGCAAATCTAACCCTTTCGTGTTGCGCCCAGCTGAAGTCAAACCGGATCGGCAAGCGCATTTCATCCCTTCAGGAAAGCGGTTTGTATCGCCAGACCGTTTTTGGCTCAGCGGCTCTGCGCCTTGCGACCCTTATCGGGCGGGTTTAGAGCCGTCCACCCAGGCCTCACCGCGCCGTGCGCAAGCGCGCAACTGTCCAAAACAGGATCATGAAATCCAAGCCAATGGATCGACGCCGCTGATAGAGCAAATCCAGTCGGGCTTTGGGGGCAATGCAATAGCGCCGATACGCCAGATCAGACGCCTGCGCCGTGGCGCATCTGGACAAAATTCGTTCTTCACGACGGTGCAACATAACAGTCGCCAGCCCGGTAATCCCCGGTTTTGACTTCAAAACACGCCGATACAGGTCAGGATAGGCGTCAACATACCGCCGAAGAGGCGGGCGCGGCCCGATGAAGCGGATATCCCCCCTCAACACATTGAAAATCTGAGGAAATTCATCCAGCCGCAAACGCCGCAAGATCCGACCGATTGGGGTCACCGACGCCGTCATATCCCCGCCCAGCACTTGGCATTCGCAGGACTCCGACCGATGCATCGTCCTTATTTTCAACAGTTTGAAGGCCCGTTCGGGGGTCGCCATCCGCTCTGACGCGAAAAAGAACGGACGACCCTGCGCCAGCAAAACCACCGGACATAACACCGCCAGAATGATAACCACCACCGGCAGCAGCAGCACCGCCACAATCCGATCAGCCAGCGCGGCGTCCCTCAGGACTCGCGCCATCGACGACGGTCGTTGCGCGGAAATACTATGATAAGATGTCTCGCTCATCACCACCTCGGAGCTAACTGCTTTGGGCCTGACTACTGTGTAAGCGTAAGCATTCGGTTAGGATCGAAGGCTCAACTGGCCTTTGCCATTTCCGGTTCGTTGCGACCGATCCAAACTGACAAATCATCCACCATTTCCGAGATCGGCCGCCCCAGACTGCGCAAATCAACCGAGCGGTCCCCGGCGGAAACCGCGCCCATCTTCCACGCCGCCGTTACCGCGCGCGCTAGGTCTTTGACGGTGGGCTCCGCCGACAAAATCCCGGCACCAAGC
The DNA here is from genome assembly GCA_013042105.1 of Boseongicola sp. Taxonomy (GTDB): domain Bacteria; phylum Pseudomonadota; class Alphaproteobacteria; order Rhodobacterales; family Rhodobacteraceae; genus Boseongicola. The sequence continues at coordinate 9,560 of JABDQU010000318.1, read as the reverse complement.
GCGCTCAGATCCTTAGTCCCAAAGCTATTCGTGATCACCCGCGCGCCGGCCGCGGCCATTTCGATCGGCGGATGGCTTGGATGCGGCGACAGCATCAATGACACGCCGATATCAATACTGCTCAGGAACTTCGGATAGTCTTCCCACGGAATTTTGCCAAGACTACGCACCCGGTGCCCCCCCGACAAACACACGTCGGGATGTTTCAATCCGACGCTCAAAAGATCGATCTGCGACGGTTTGATGGCGTTCTGATCCAAGAACGTGTCAATCGCCTGCACCCCGACCGGAAACAGGTTCCGCGCAACCTCGGGGCGGCCATAAAGCACCAAACGGGGCACTTTGTTGGTTTCGCGGCTCAGCCCGGCATAGCGCGGTATATCGATGGCAGGCTGGAAACTGAACGCAGCACCACCCGGCTCAACCAAACCGAGCGAACGAAAATAGTCGCGCAAGATCGTCGTGTTAAAGACCGGGATATAATCAAGAAAATAGGACGCCTGAGCGTTCGCATACTCTGGCCCCCACGCATAAAAACCGGGCTCAAAGTCCTGAATAAGATACACAAATTTCTGGTGAATAAGCCCCGCGTCGCGAATGATAGCTTGCGCAAGATGCGCGCTCCACCAGGCGGTCGCGACAATGCGATCCTCACTTGAAAGGCTCAGTTCGCTTTGCGTTGTGCCACAAAATAGTTCAAATTCAACCGACCCGCCCGCGCCTTTCATGCGCGCACGGCCCTCAATGAAGCTTTCGGTCCGCGCTTTGCTGGCAATCGGCAAATCGGTCGCAACAAAAACAACCTTGTGCCCACGCGCCGCCAGTTCCAGACCGATGTCGATGGCAGTCGCAATGCCTGCAAACACCTCGGCAGGGTTCAGCGATGGCACAAGCACAACCGTCCGCAAAGGCGCGCGCCTGGACACTTTGACAGCGAACTTACGGCGCGTCCGCTCGTCACAAAATGAGCGTGCATGCCAAGTATCAACGACGCGGTTTGGTGGCGGTTCAAGTGTTCCGGGCTGAGCGCCCGGGGCCTGTGCAAATGCTTTGGCATCAAAGGCGGCAAGGGACTGAAGCGTCCCGCTTTTCAAACACTCCCACAATGACCAGGTCATTCGCGCGCCCTGCACAAGTCCGAACATCGCCGATTGCCGCCCGTGACCACGACAGCCGCGCAGCATCCATTTCAGACCGTCCCACATCAACCGCTCGCCCAAAGCATGCGGCGAAAGATAGGGCGAAAGCCCTGCAAGCCGACCGGTATCAGGCTGACCTGTGCCGGCCGCTTCGACGTCCTGCATCCGCAAATACACACATTTCGCGAGATAAACGGCGATGGAATAGCTTCCCAGCCAATGTCGCACCCATGCACGCGTAAAAAGACCCGGCGTAGACTGCGCACCGCCGACAGCACCGACCACGTTCGCGTCATGCTGGCGATAATCCACCAGAGGTATTTTCAACCGCGTAATCCCGCGCAACACAGCAGCAATCAGCGCCAGCCACAAGTCATGGTGGAAAAACATGGCTGATTGCGCCGGAAACGGAACACTTGCCTGCGCCACTTCGCGCGTAAAAAGCGTCGTCATCCCGGTCACCGAATTTCGCCGCAACAAAGCGCGCGCGCCATCGTCATTCACGCGCTTTTCCTGTTTGAAAAGCGATCCGGCAGTAACTGACCCATCCTTGATAACGCGCGCATCGGTATGGACCAAAGACGCACCCGTGCGCGCCAGTTCTGTCACCGATTTCTCAATCTTGTCGGGATGCCAAACGTCGTCCTGATCGCACAGGGAAAACAACGCGTTCGGGGCCGAAACCTCCAGAGCGCGCTTCAGGCCAAGCTCGAAACTCCTGTAAGACGAGGTCTCGTTCTCAGGCACCACGTAATCAACGCTCCAACCTGCGTCAGCAGTGGCGTCGCGCACCAACGCGACGGATGAGCGGTCTGCAATGACAGCAACCAGACGCGCAATCGGATAGGTCTGTTCGCGCAGCGATTGCAGCTGCTCCGTCAAGTGCGCCGGTGTCGGGTTGTAGATGGCCATAACCACCGTAACGGGCGAAAAATCTGAACCGCTTTGCTTGTCAGTCACTCGTTGTTCCCAATTCTAGCCGTGCGTGGCGCCAAAGCCATTGGTCAACGATTGTTCGTTTGCTTAGAATCTGTCGCACCAGCGGGTTGCTCGTATCGATTTTTCGGGAGGACTGAGCCGGATTCACCCGCTTTTCCAGATACTTCAGATCAATACCAACGGCCTTGGCCAGCCTTGGAACATCTTCTTCAAGCCGGTCCTGAAATCCAATTGCGTCAAATTTTGCCGCAGCTTGCCTCAACGCCTTCGCATCCGCCAGAGACAATGGGCGGATTGCCTCCATATCGCGACGACCCGACATCAGAAAATACCGCGCCTGACAATTGTCGAACAAGCGCACCTCATGTCCTGAAAGGCTTGTCAGATAGGCATCAAGCTGACCAACGTCCGTCAAATCAATAGCCGCAATCCGATCCGAAATCCGACGATGAGCCTCGTCCAATTGCAGATATTCCTTGCGCTTTTCCGGCCTATTATAATGATCGAGCCACAAAAGATGCGACGCCAGATGCTCAATTGGGTCGCGAAGCAGTGTAAATGTCTTGAAACAAAGCTCGGTCGGTGCCGCAATATCATGCCACAACCCGTGCATCACATGGCCCGAAAACACCTGAACACCCCGGGAATAGGCCCGCATAAGATCAGCTGAACTGCCGATCCTGCTTTCGATATGCGTCGCCACGTGTGGCGCCCCAAGCGCGTTCTGCAACAGAACATTCACGTATGAACCCGCCGTCTTTGCGATATGCATGAAAAACACAGGTTCAGCCAGAACAGGGGCGTTACGCGCAGGATCCATCACCGTGACTTCATTCATCGCGTTGCTCTCTCTTGGCGCTTAAACAATGACATCTCCACTATCGAAATCAGCACTGGCGAAACTGTTGATCTGAAAACTGTCGCCGCCCCCGAGATCGATCAGCAACGCGCCAATCGGCAAGTCGGTTGCCAAAGCGTCAATGGATGCGAAGGACAGACCAAAATCCGACAAATCGATCCGGTCCAGACCATCCTCCCAATCCGCAATCAGATCCGCGCCATCCCCGACGTTCAGAACAAATACATCCGCCCCGGCGCCGCCCTTAAGGTTGTCATTTTGCGCGCCCCCAATCAGCGTATCGTCTCCGCCACGGGCCTCCAGACGGTCCATGCCGCGTTGTCCGCTCAGGACGTTCGCATCGTTGGACCCCAGCAGATAATCCGGCAGGCGGGACCCGCTGAGGTTCTCAAAATCCGAGATCACATCGCCTTCTGCATGGCCCAGAAATACGTTTCCATTCAACAAATCGACCACAACGCGTGTGTCCGAGTCCGCATAGGACAGCGTGTCGGTTCCGTCGCCTCCGCTCAAAGTGTCGGCACCTGCGCCGCCTTCCACGAAATTATCGCCCGTATCTCCGGTCAGAACGTCATCAAACCCCGAGCCGCGCAGCGCCTCAATCGACGACAGCACGTCACCGGCCGCGTCACTGCCCGACTGGCCTGAAACTGCAAGACTGACCGTCACACTGTCGTCCGCCTCTGCATAAGAGGCCCAATCGATCCCGTCGCCGCCTTGTAAAAGATCACTGCCCACGCCGCCTTCCAGCGTATCATCGCCCCCCAGTCCGGTTAGCGTATCCTGCCCCGCGCCGCCCCACAGAACATTGCCGGTTCCATCACCCGATAAGGCGTCGTCGCCTGACCCGCCGCGCAAATTCTCAAAATTGCTCAACTGATCGCCTGCTGCATGACCGCCCGTGGCGGTCCCGTTGCCAAGCGACACCATCACACCAGCCGTATCGCCCGCATAAGACGCCGTATCAACGCCCGCACCGCCGTTCAGCGTGTCCGCACCAGCGCCGCCCTCGATCATATTGGCCGAAAACGAACCAATCAGCGTATCATTCAGCTGCGACCCAATCAGATCATCGATTTTGAGAAAAACATCGCCCTCAGCATCGCCACCGGTCGCGATCCCGCTGAAAAAGTTGACCGAAACAGCCAAAGCGCTGTTCAGATACGACGCGGTATCGCGGTTACCGCCACCATCCAGCGTATCCGCGCCCACGCCGCCTTCCAGCGTGTCATTTCCAAACCGTCCCTGAAGTTCGTCATTTCCAATGCCACCAAGAATATGATTGGTCGCATTATCCCCAAGCAGCAGATCATCACCCTGTCCGCCTTCAAGATCCTCAAACCGTGAGAAAACATCACCCGCCGCAAACAACCCCATGACCGAGCCGTTCAGCATATCGACCACAACGCGGCTATCGGCATCGGAATACGACAGGCGATCCCGGCCCACGCCACCATCCATCAGATCGGCCCCAAGACCACCCGCAATGACATCGTCCCCGATACCACCGAAAATCGTATCATTCCCTGCGCCGCCAAAAAGTGTGTCGTTGCCCAAAACCAGCCTCGTTGATTCCCTTGAGGCCAGATCATCAAAGCGAATGGTTAAGCGCCGGTTAGCGATGGCGGGTTTGTCACGTCGGCAACCAGATCAAGCTGCGCTTTCAGGCAGTCTCGTAAGTCGTATCGCGCCGCCACCAGCCGACGCGCTGCATCGCGGATGCCCTCCACTTCGTCTCGCGCGGCAAGCGCCGCAGCCAGCCGTTTTGCCAGTGCTTTTTCGTCAAAGAAATCAACAAGCCACCCGGTTTCGCCTTCGATGATCACCTCTTCAACCGGCGGCGTCGCGGACCCCACGACAAACCCGCCCACAGCCATGACCTCCAAAAGCGACCAACTCAGCACAAATGGATAGGTCAAATAGGCATGAACCGACGAGACCTGGATAGCGCGCACATAGTCCGGATAGGGCAATCGGCCGACAAAATGCACCCGTTCCGGCAACGGGCCGATCTCGTCCAACAGATGCGCCCGCCAGCTTTTGCCGCCCGGTGCCGCGCTGCCATAGCTGACGCCATCGCCCCCGATGATCACCACCTGAGCGTCGGGGCGTCTGTCCAAAAGCTCCGGCAAAGCGCGCATAAACGTGTGGAATCCCCGATAAGGCTCCAAATTGCGCGCGACATAGGTCAAAACCTCATCATCCCGCCCAAGCGTCTGCCCGGACGGCAAGCTAAATGTCGCGTGCGCGTCTGGCCGCAAAGCCGCGCAGTCGATCCCGTCATGAATGACCCGGATTTTCGAGCGATACACCTCCGGAAACTGATCTCGCTGCCAGTGCGTTGGCGCGTAAGCGGCATCTGCCGCCTCGATCGCCAGAAGATGCATGCCTGCCCGCGTGCGCGCGCGCAAAACGGCATCCGCCCCGCCATCAAACTCGGGATCGAACCCCACATCCGCACCCCGCCCGCGATAATAAAATTCCGACATCGAAATCAAAGGCACGTCAGGCCAGACGTCCTTTAGAAACAACGTCTCACCCCAACCGGGATTGCCGATCATCACATCCGGGCGAAACCCCTGATCGCGCAATTGAAAACCAATGCGCGCGACGGCCTGAGCGTTTAAAACCGCCGCCTCGCTGCCCACCAGATACGGGTGGATTTTCGGAGTCACAGCGCGGTGCGGAGCGTATTCGACCTTACGCACCCCGGGCAGCGCAGGCTTACCCTTTTGCGTGATGAACACAACCTCATCGCCCCGCGCCGCCATCGCCGGCGCCAGATGCTTGAACTGTCCCGGACAGTTTTGATGGACAAACAAGACCTTCAAGATACAGACTTTCACTCCTTAACGCCGCATTTCCATACACTTCTCATTAAATTTCAATTACTTTGGCAAAACAAACCGCGCGATAGACATTTTCAAATCAACCCGAAAGGTGTCATCGGATTTGCAAGGCTGGCCGAACCGCAGCTGCCGCAACATACTGGCCCCTCGCACTGACGCATTGAAAGTAACCACATGTCATCCAAGTATTTTTCTCCAACCGGCGGCCACCCCGGACAGGATCAACTTCTTACAGATCGCGCCGTCTTCACCGATGCCTATGCCGTGATCCCCAAAGGCACGATGCGCGATATCGTGACCAGTTTTCTGCCATTCTGGAGCAATACGCGGCTTTGGGTTCTGTCACGCCCTCTCAGCGGCTTCGCCGAAACCTTTTCGCAATACATCATGGAAGTCTCCCCCGGCGGCGGCTCGGATCGCCCGGAAACGCAGTCTGGCGTGGAAAGCGTGCTCTTTGTGGTAGAAGGCGAGGTTGAACTCACGATCAACGGGACATCGCACACACTCACCCCCGGCGGTTACGCGTTTTTACCGCCAAGTGCCGTTTGGACACTTCACAACACATCAAACACCGTCAGCCGTTTTCATTGGATCCGCAAAGCCTATGAGGCTGTCGACGGCCTCGACGAACCCGACGCCATCGTCACGCGCGATCAGGACGTAGCCCCCACAGTTATGCCCGGCACGTACGGCAAATGGGCAACCACGCGCTTCGTTGATCCAACCGATCTGCGCCACGACATGCACGTCACAATCGTCACATTCGAGCCCGGCGCCGTCATCCCGTTCCTTGAAACCCACGTCATGGAGCACGGCCTTTACGTTCTGGAAGGCAAAGCCGCCTACCGTCTCAATCAGGACTGGGTCGAGGTCGAGGCCGGCGATTACATGTGGCTGCGCGCCTTCTGCCCGCAGGCTTGTTATGCAGGTGGTCCGGGCAAATTCCGCTATCTGCTCTACAAGGACGTGAACCGGCACATGAAGCTCGGTAACTTATAGGACTGGCGCGGGGCTACATAAGCCTCGCGACAAACACCGCGCTCATACCAAATCCGATGGCTGCAACAATCACACGAAGCACGTGTGCCGGGACAGCACGCGCAATTGGGGCGCCCAGATATCCACCCAGCATCGCGAATGCCATCATGACGACTGCCTTCGGCCAGACCACAAGACCGGCCACAGCGAAAGTCGCGACCGAAATTGCTGAAAGAGCGAATGAAAGCCAGTTTTTCAGGCCGTTCATCTTGTTCAGATCGCCCCAGCCCCAAAGCGCAAACAGCGCCAAAAGGACGATCCCGAGGCCGCCGTTAAAATAGCCGCCATAGACGGCGACCAAAAATAATCCAAGCGCCCCTTCATTCGCGATACCCTTGGATTGAGACGCCGCAAAGGCCCTGATCTGTGGACCAAACAGAAATGCCATCGTCGCGAACAACAACAGAAACGGCACGATTGCTGAAAAGGCATCATCCGTCGTCACCAGCAACAAAAGCGAGCCCGCCAGACCGCCCAACAGCGTGATCACCGTCAGTCGGATCAGCCGCGCGCGGTCTATCGTCCCAAGCTCGGCGCGAAACCCAAGCGCGCCTGCCAGATAACCAGGAAAGACCGCAACCGCGCTTGTCGCATTCGCGAGGATCGGCGGCACCCCGACATAGACCAGCGCGGGAAACGTCAAAAACGTCCCGCCCCCGGCTAGTGTGTTCAAAACACCCGCACCAAATGCAGCTATCGCTATGAGGAAAAAGTCAGTCAATTAGGATGCTCCCGGTCACCCGCTTGGGCCTATCTCAACGCGGCACCACAAAAAAGGCCTCCGCAACATGCGCTGCGAAGGCCCTCGTTTTTCAATTCGCCTTGCGTCAGACGTGGTCGTCCTGCTCCAGCGAGCCCTTGCCATGTCCGGCCATGCCGCCCGACACTTCCTCGGTTGCTTCACCCGAAAGCTCCTCTGGCAGAACCAGATTGAGGACAATCGCGATCAAGGCCGCAGGCAACAGACCACTGGTCATCAAAATGCGCAGCGTGTCCGGCAAGTATTGCACCGCTTTCGGATCAAGCTGCAGACCCAGACCAACCGACAGGGCAATCGCGAAGATCACCATGTTGCGGCGGTTCCAGTTGACGTCCGACAGCATCGAAACGCCCGCAGCCACAACCATACCGAACATCACGATGACACCGCCGCCCAGAACCTCAATCGGAATGGTGCGAATGACCGCGCCAACCTTCGGGATCAGACCACAGACGATCAGGAAAATCGCACCGATGGTCACGACGTGACGGCTCATCACACCGGTCATCGCGATCAGACCCACGTTCTGGCTGAACGACGTGTTCGGAAAGCCGCCGAAGATACCCGCAACAGCCGAGCCAACACCATCAGCATAGGTCGCGCCTTCGATTTCCTTGTCCGTCGCTTCGCGACCCGCACCACCTTTGGTGATACCGGACACGTCGCCGACCGTTTCAACAGCCGACACAAACGCCATCAGACAGAAGCCGATGATTGCGGCAAAGCTGAACTCGAAACCATATGCGAAAGGCGTTGGCAGAGCGAAAGGTGCCGCACGGCCCCAGCTTGTGCCGATGCCTTCAAAGGTCACCATACCGACCATCAGAGCATAAAGATAACCGACAAGAATGCCGATCACGACTGCTGAAACCGACAACATTCCGCGTGCAAAGAACTTCAATCCCAGCGTCACGAAAACAACGATCAGCGCCGCCGACCAATTAAGCAAACTGCCATACTCTGGCGAGTTGATCGCCGGAACACCGCCAGCCGCGTATTGGATGCCGACCTTAACCAGTGCCAGACCAATCATCGTCACGACCAGACCCGTGACAAGTGGCGGCAAGGCAAAACGAATACGGCCGATCACCGTTCCGAGCGCCGCATGGAACAAACCACCGATGAGGATACCACCAAACAGTGCCGGAAGCGCCTCAACGCCCTTGCCTGCAACAAGCGGGATCATAATCGGAATAAACGCAAAACTCGTGCCCTGGACGATGGGCAAACGCGCGCCAACGGGACCAAAACCGATGGTTTGGAACAACGTCGCGATACCGGCAAACAGCATCGACATCTGAATGAGGTAGGTCATATCCGGGAAGCCCTGCGCCCCCGCATCTGACCCAAAACCAAAGCCCGCAGCACCCGCAATAATGATTGCAGGCGTCACGTTTGAGACGAACATCGCCAAAACGTGCTGAATTCCAAGTGGAATGGCACGGTGAAGCGCCGGTGTATAATTCGGATCCCGGAGTTGTTCCGGGGTCCCGATGGATGCATCTGACATGTGAGTGTCCCTCCCTAAGTGATGCCATTAGCCAGCTACCCGCTGACGCATTCTTGTTTTTCTTACGCCTCTATTAGGTAAGGCGTGTCGAACCAGTGTTCTTCCAGATTGTCGCCGCTCCCGATGCGGTCGACGACGGCGAAAAGACCGGGTTGGTGGAGCGGAGTGAGAACCCCGTGCCACGTCCCGCGATGAAAATTGATGGCTTGTCCGACTTCAGTCTTAAACGCCTGCGGTCGTCCCGGAGTTCCGCCCTGATCGGAAGCAACAACCACGACAAATGGATGTTCACTCATCGGTATGAACGCCTGACTGCCGTCCGGATGACGTTCGACCATCTCCAGCTTGAGAGGCAGGCTCCGCGGTTCGGCCTTGAAAAGGCTCAAGCCCGCCTGTCCATCACTGAAATCAAACCGCGCGCGATCATGGAACCGACCACAGAGCCCTTGATTGATGATCTTGTCCG
>JABDQU010000307.1 GCA_013042105.1 Boseongicola sp. | reverse complement strand
CGGCTGGCGCGAGTGGCTTCTTCCTTGGCCGCACCAAAGTCGATCAGAACAGGGTTGCCCTTGCCATCGATCAGGATGTTGTCAGGCGAAATATCGCGGTGAAGAACATCGTTGGTGTGGATATAGTGAACCGCCTCGAGACACTTCAGAAGGATGTCCTTCACGTCCCGAGGGTGTAGCTTCATCCGTGGATCTTCAATCGTGTCGAGCAGATCACGACCGCGGACAAAATCAAGCGCCATATAGGCGGTCTGATTGTCCTCGAAAACCTGGTGGATGCCTACGATATGCGGGTGGTTCAGTTTCGAAAGGCGGCGCGCTTCTGCACCGAAGTGCTTCACAACCGCATCGAATTCCGCCTGATGCTGGCGCGAGCGCGCCATGACACTGCCGTTATTCCGGCAGCACATTGAAGACGGGAAACATTCTTTGATGACGACAATCCGGTCCAGACTGTCACGGGCGAGATAGGTCATGCCGAAACCGCCAGCATTCAGGAACTTTTCAATCCTGAACTGGCCGTGCAGCAACTCCGTGCCGGGCTTTAACGCATCCGCGAAGCTCTCAGAGAGCCCTGGATCGTAATTTTGTTGCCCTGCGTTCATCTCTCACCCAAGTTCTTGTCGCTCTCTTCGTCAGGCGGTCTCTTTCGGTTTCAAGGCGTTGCCCATCGAGTCGAAAAGTCGTCACCTGATTGCTGCGACCTGATCAGAGCTATCGGCAGATTTGGCCCATAATGTGGCGCGGACGGGTCATTACGTATCCAATCCTGCGGCATTTTTAGAATTGTAGACGGTTCAGATCCCAGATTTGGGGGGCGGTTTGCTCACAGACACAAGAACGCGGACCAAGAAGGTAAAAACCCACATGACTGTTTCAAACAATGATTTGTATTTTTCTCAGACCAGCACAAATGAAGCCGGTTTCGACGCAGCTACTTAACGTAAGAGCGAAAGATCCCGTCCGCCCGCGCCCAAACACCTGTCGGATCAGATTCAAATTCCAGAAGATGCGGCAACAGCTGGCTCGCGAAGTCTTCGGACGCCTCCCGCGGCAACATCGACGGCAGGTTATCAATCGCCGTCACATCCAGCACCGGCGCGTCATGCACCCGCAACACCGGAGCCACCCAGGTCGTTGTCATGTCATAGACCTTAATCGGAGAAAAATCGCTCGACGGATCGCAGGCAATATCGCCGATCATCTGAAGCTGCCGCTCAGCCGCCAGTGCCTCGCGGGGCACAAACACCGGCACACCGGGACTGGCCAGAATACAATTGAGAAAAACGTCATGCGCCAGAACCTCCGGAAATGGTCCGCCAGAAGCAGTCTCGGCCAAATCCCAAGCCGTCACTTGCAAACTGAGCCATTCACAAAGATCGCGCGCACCCGTGCCGACCCGCCCCAAGGCACCAATAACTATGACGCGGGGTTTCAGACCGCCAAGTGCTTTACGCACATACTCGGTCATTGCATCAGCCGAAGGAAACGTCATTGCTGCTGGACTTGGCTTGCCTGCCTGCGCCGCCGCCCAACCCACTAACGATACCGCCGCGCCAGCAAATCCAGCCCAAACGCCAAACGCGGCAACACGCCGCCCATCCACCGAGGTCAAATACTCCAGATCAAGCAGGGTCCCGCCGCCTTCCCGAAACCTATCCAACAAAACAGCGCCGTCCGCCTGTCCCTTGTAGGCATGCCCAAACATAATGTGACGATGCACCAAAGGCGTCCCGTCCTCCGGCAATTCCTTCAGCCCACAAATCACCGCGTCTTTCGGTGCATCCACCCACGACCCTGCCGCCACGATCTGCGCACCCGTGTCGCGATAGCCAGCAACCTCAATCGCTCGCGTCGGATCATCCTCAACAGTCACACCATGACCCGCAGCCATCAACTGAGCGACCCCGTCCGGCGTCACACCAACACGCGCCTCGTTCGCCCGAGGCTCATGGCGCACCCAAAAATGCGTCACGACATCATCCCCCGCTCGCTCACTGCGCGCACGGAAGCCCGAGCACCCATTGCCTCGCGAAAGGCCTCCAGTTTCGGAAAGCGCGTCACATCAACCCCATCCGCCTCAAGCCATGTGCTGACCGTATAGAGCCAGGCATCCGCCAAAGTGACATGGTCCCCAAATAGAAACGGCCCTTCAATCAGGTCCTCGATATACGCGCAACTCGCCGCCATAGTCTCCGGCACCTTCGCCTTCATATCCGCCCACGACCGCTCATCATCCGCCCAGCGCGATCCCCGCATCTTGTGGGCATGGTTCACGTGCATCGTCGACGCCAGATAATACATGACTTCGCGCATCCGCGCCGCATGGAGCGGATCGACAGGCACAAGCCCCGGCACCGCTGTCGCGGCAAGATATTCAAGAATAGCACCGGTTTCTGTCAAAACCCCCTCAGGCGTAACCAAAGCCGGCACACGCCCTTTCGGGTTCACATTGTGATAGGCGGGCTTGGTCTGCTCGCCGCTTGCGAAATCCACACGAATACCTTCCCAATGCACATTGCCTTCTTCAAGAACAATGGCCGACGCAGAAGCAATCGTCCCGGGCGCCCAATACAACTGCAGCATCGTTGATCTCCCCTAGAAATGAGTTCGCGCGTCCGAGCGTTCTGGACGGTCAAGATGCGGGATCGCATTGAACCCCGCCAAAAACGCAGCCCCGTCACGCACCGTCAGACGATGAATAGACGTGTTCCAGATCGGAAGCATGACATGGCTCATCCGCACGATATCCAGATCGAGGATATGCCGCAGCACCATTCCGATCACCCCGCCCGAGGTGACACACAAAAGCCTGCGCCCCGGGACCGAGGCTTCCTCCAACAAGGCGGCCACACGTGTTTCGAAATTCTCATACGTCTCCTGACCCTCAATCTCGGCCTGCTTCCATGCGGCGAAAACCTTGGGCATATGATCGCTGAACGTCTCGGGCGTCGGCATCGGCGCGCCCATGACTGTATGCATCTGATCCGTAAGCCGGAAATAGTCGATCTCGTTCAACCGCGCGTCTTCATCTGCCGACCAACCCATCGCACCGACGGTCTGGCGATGCCGGACAAGCGTGCCGGACAATACATGATCGAACTCATAGGAATGAGCCCGCATCCACTCGCCCAACCACATCGCCTGACGCACCCCAAGCGCACTCAGCCGATCATAGTCTTCTTCCGTGCTCGCCGCAGAATTCGCTTGCCCATGCCGGACCAGAACAATTTCGCCCATAAGAACTCCTTCCCCACGGGCGATACCGGATCGCAGTCTGCTTGCCAATTAGCACCGACATAAGTTTCCGATCTGACACGAACTCCCGTCCAAAGACGCATTTTCACCAGCCCCTGTCGTCTTTGAGACGTTCCACAGCCTGCGTCAGTGGTCTAACCTTTCCACAAAGGGAGCCAAAGGCATGAGCGACACTATCAAATTCACCCTAGATGGCCGCGACGTGGAAGCTACGCGCGATGAAACCATCTGGGAAGTCGCCAAGCGGGAAGGCACCCTGATCCCGCATCTTTGCCACAAAGATGCACCCGGATATCGCTCCGACGGCAACTGCCGCGCCTGCATGGTCGCAATCGACGGCGAACGCACTCTGGCCGCTTCCTGCATTCGCACCCCTACCGAAGGCATGACAGTCTCCAGTCAGGGCGCGCGCGAGGTGCGGGCCCGCAAGCTTGTCATGGAAATGCTCGTCACTGATCAACCCGAACAAGACGTCGCACACGACAAATCCAGTCACCTCTGGGACATGGCCGACGCTCAAGGTGTCGAAACCTCACGCTTTCCGAAACTCGAAGACGGTCGCATCCCACTTCTCGATGACAGCCACGTCGCTATGAGCGTCAATCTCGACGCCTGCATTCAATGCGGCCTTTGCGTGCGCGCGTGCCGCGAAGTCCAGGTCAATGACGTCATCGGCATGGCCGGACGCGGCCATGACAGCTACCCGGTGTTCGACTTTGACGATCCCATGGGCGATAGCACCTGCGTGGCCTGCGGCGAATGCGTGCAAG
>JABDQU010000305.1 GCA_013042105.1 Boseongicola sp. | reverse complement strand
CGCGATGCGCATCTTGAGTGGGAAGAAAGCCGCTCCAAACAGCGAAAAGGTGTGTGATGGACGTCCTTCAGGGCATCAAAAAGAACGCCTTCGTGGTTGTCGGCCGGGTGGGTATTGATTTCTCGCCTGAACCTGCCGGAATTGGGATAGAAGACGCCACTTCGATGACGGTGGGGATGGGCGGATCTTCGGCAAATATCGCCGCTGGGCTGGTGAAATTCGGCTCGAAAGCGGCCCTTGTCACGCGCGTTTCGGACGATGCAATCGGGCGCTATTGCGTCAACCAGCTGAACCACTACGGCGTGGATGCCAGCCACGTCAAACCGATTGCGGGCGAGTTTCGCAACTCCCTCGCCGTCTATGAAACGCGCGTCGAAAACCACAATTCAGTGATCTACAGAAATGGCGCCGCAGACTTTCAGATGAGTGTCGAAGACGTAGAAGCCGTTGATTACACTCAATTTGGTGCCTTGATCACCGCAGGAACCGTCTTCGCCGCCGAACCATCGCGCACCGCCGCTTTCCGCGCGTTCGAACTTGCCAAGGACGCTGGATTGCCGGTGATTTTCGATGTGGATTACCGCCCCTACAGCTGGCCATCCCCGAAAGTCGCCGAGGACATTTTGTCAAAAGCCGGCGCCATGGCCGACATCATCGTCGCCAACGACGAGGAGTTTGGGTTCATGGCAGGCGGTATCGAAAAGGGTCTTGCAAAAGCCCGCGAGTTGGCCAATTCGACGGCCTCGATTGTGATCTACAAAATGGGCCATCTTGGCGCGGTAACCTTTGTTAACGGCACCGAAACCCAAAGTGGGATTTACCCCGTGACCGCATTGAAACCGACCGGGGCTGGCGACAGTTTCATGGCCGGTTTCATCGCATCCCTGGCGAACGGTCGCGACATGCACGATGCGGTGATGCGCGGCTCGGCCTGCGCGGCGATCGTCGTTGCAAAACCCGGCTGCGCCCCCGCCATGCCGACCGAACCCGAACTTGAGGCTTTCCTTGCCTCGCATCCCGGTGCCACTGCGCCGGAGCCTCTTTGAAAAGGATAACACCCCATGCACATCGCCCCGTTTGATAACCAGAACGAACCAATTGTGGACGTCGATGACGGTTTGGTGCCTCTCAATTACTTCAACATCGTGAAGCTGAAAAAGGGCGAGACATTTGGCTATGCCGTGCCCGGTTACGAGACGTGCATCGCCCCCGCGACCGGGTTAATCAACGTTAATATCGGCGGATTTGAAGCCTCCGAACTGGGGGGCCGCGGCGTCGATGTCTGGGACGGCGAGCCCGAGGGCGTCTATGTTCCGACGGGAATGGAGGCGACTTTCACCTGCCTCTCAGACAGCGCGGAAGTCTTCATTGCAGGCGCGAAATTCGATCAGGTGCTCGAGCCTTTCGCCGTGCGCTCCGATGAGATCGACCTTGTGCAATACGGCTCGGATGAAACGAAAACGCATCGTAAAATCAAACACATACTCGGTCAAAAGCAGAAAGATCGCGTCGGTCGCCTGCTGGTGTCCGAGCTGTTCACCGTCGGCGCCGGTGGCTGGTCCGGCTTTCCCAGCCACAAGCATGACACCGACCGTTTGCCCGTTGAAACACGCCACGACGAGACCTACAATTTCCGGTTCAAACCGAATTACGGCTCGGGTCTGCAGATGCTGCAGCGCGAAGACAACGAACCCGGCGACGCTTATCACATTGTCGACGGCTCAACGATTTGCATCGACAAAGGGTACCACCCCTGCTGCGTTTTGCCCGGCTATGAGATGTATTATTTCACCATCCTCGGCGGCCTAAGCCAACGCTCACTCGTTCAGTATTTCCAGGACACCCACAAAGAACAACTGCACACAATTCCCGGAATTCTGGACATGGTGGCCAAGTTCAAATGACACTTGCGACACTGGCCGAAGTGCTGCAGCCCGCGCTGAAAAACGGCTATGCGGTGGGCGGATTGGTGACACTTGGCTGGGAAGATATGCGCGCCTACGTGGACGCGGCCGAAGCTGAAAATCTGCCCGTAATACTGCAGGCCGGAC
>JABDQU010000300.1 GCA_013042105.1 Boseongicola sp. | reverse complement strand
CGGCTTGCGAAGGCAGGTTTCATTGCTATGGGTCCCGATGGACTTTCGTCGCTTGGCGGGTATCCCGGCACGGACGACGAGGGGCGCACCATGCAGCGCACGCTTGATCAGGGCGCGCTGCTGAATGACTTCTTTGCGGGCTTTGAGTATCTTCAGGCGCTGGACGGCACCAACGGCAAAGTCGGCGCGACCGGGTTCTGCTATGGCGGGGGTGTCGTCAGCCGACTGGCCGCGGCCTATCCAGATATGGCCGCAGGCGTTCCCTTCTACGGTTCCTTCCCGGACGCCGCGCAGGTTCCGGGGATCGAAGCGCCCCTGATGATCCAGCTTGCCGCACTTGACCAGCGCATCAACGCGATGTGGCCACCTTTCCAGAAGGCCATGGAAGAGAACGACAAACGCTATGAGGCCCACATTTATCCCGGTGTGAACCACGGGTTTCACAACGACACGACGCCCCGCTATGACGAGGCCGCCGCAACCCTTGCCGAACAGCGCATGATCGCGTGGTTCCGCACATACCTCGCCGGGTAATCACCAACTGTCGCGCCCATCTTGCATGGGCGCGACCCTACCCCCTGAACCCTCTGCCATTCAGACCTTAAGCATTCCGCGCGCGAAAGATGTGAAGTCACTCCTTGGCCAGCCGCTCCAGCCAGTCCCGCATCAGCGCCTGAAACACCTCGGGTCGTTCCCACGCCACGGCATGCCCCGCGGTGTCGAGCACCGCAAGACTGCCACGCGGGAAGGTCTTAAGCAGGTCAATTCCATCAAGATACCCTGACATCGCGTCTTGCCGTCCGACGAAAATCACCGTGGGTCCGTCATGGGGCTGCACTTCAGCGTTGACCTCGTGCGCGAAGTGAAAGTTCTCAAACACACGCGCTTCCTGTTCGGCATCAAACAGGGCCATCGCGGGGATTTTGGCCTTTGCAGCCAGATCAAGGAGACGTTGGTTCTGGATCACCATGAGGTTCTCAAAGCGATAGATCTGGTTATCGGCCAAGCCGTCGCGCAGGGACGCGTCGGGCCTCAGAACCTCGTGCGGCGGCAGGCAGGCCGGGTCGGTGCCGGGGTTGCCTCCGGGGACAATCAAGCCAAGACCCAGAACCTGATCTGCGCGCTTGTGGGCCATGCCCCGCGCGAGGTAACTGCCCCGAGACTCGCCGATCACGCCAAACTTTTGATCCGGGAGTATGTCGTCGGTGAAGGCGACCAAAGCGTCCAGCACATCGTCCATTGAGCGGATCGTCTCGTCACCGGGACTGAGGCCGTGGCCCGGCATGTCGACATAGATGCGCTGCCAGCCATCAAGTGTGTCAAACATCGGCTCAAGGCTCTCCATCATGTGCCGATGGTCGAGGCGCACGCCGTGGAGGATGACAAGCGGAGTGCCGTCTCCGAGAATGGTGTGATGTAGCATGTGCGCGCCTTTCAAAGGTCGTGGCAAGGCCGGGGCGGCAGGCTTGCTGTCACCGGATCATGACGCACAAAGGGTGTTGCGCGCAACGATCAACCAAACTGACTGACCGTCGTCGCACGGGAGCGGGCGGACACCAATAGCGCCCGCCAGCAATAGTGTCGTCAGGAAGCCGCCTCGGTCTCCTTTGAAGCCTCTTCGGCCTCGGGCTCTTCGCGGACCACTTCGATCTTCACCTTCGCAAAGAACGCCGCCACCACCCCGATCAAAGCGAGGATCGGGGCCGCCAGCGCAATCGCACCACCGGCCACGGCTCCGACGGTCAGCGGAATGTCCACGGCGATATCGCCATCGGGTTCCTTGATCCGGATGCGGCGCACCGAAGCTTCGGCAGCAAGGCTTTCGACCTTAGCTTTCAAACCGTCGGTCGAGACTTCGATTTCCTCGACGATTGTCTGGTCTTTATCGTTGGTTTTCTTTGGGTCGTCTTGCATCTTGGCACCTCCAAAGATGTTTGTGAAAGGCGCATTCTCGCACCTGTCCCGCCGGCGGCGCCTGATATTTCTCAAACCGGACCGGTCGATCATGCCCAGATTTCACGCTTTTCGATCGAAGGATCGCGCTCTTTCACGTCGCAATCAGGGTGGCGTGCTGAGGAAACTTGACTCGATGAAGTCATCGCGGCCCTAATTGGTCCTTTGAATACTGGGGGAATTTTTCGATGAAGACTTAAAAAGAACTTGGCATGGCGACCGCAACACTGTCGCTTCTGGCGGCCTGCAGCGGAGGAGGCGCAGATGGCGGGAGCGGGGATCGCCTCTTCGCGGATGGCACACCCATTGATGGGACGGATTTAGCGTCCTACATCGGCAAAAGCTTTCAGGTCCGTATGTCCTTTGCCGAGGACGATGCAACACAGGCAACCGTTGGTGTGACCAGCGGCACGGTTGAGATCATTGACGTGGACACGATTGATGTCACGTTAGGCGACGACAGCCCGGTGGGGCCCGCAGGCACAACGCGGTTCACACGGGACGGCAGCGCCTTCTTCATCAACACCGATGGCTACCGCATCAACTATGACGACCTGACTGTGACCCAGTTCTTCCTGACGTCCGAAGAATCGGAGCCCACTCTGGTGACCGGCGTCTTTGGGTTCGTCACACCCGAAAGCGGGTATCCGACCACATTCAATACGCTGACATTCGATGTAAGAAGCTATGCGTGGTTCAACCTTGCCGGTGATGGTTCATCTGAATTCGCCGAACTCTACGGTGAAAACTTCGCGGGCGAAAAGGCAGTCGATCTGACCGTGAACTTCGACACCGACGCGGTGACCGGCACGCTGTTCGACGGCGACGCCCTGGTCAATCTCGATGGTGATCCTGACGACGATGACCTTCTGGCCATCGTGCTGACGATGGATGGCACGCTTGGGCCAAACGGGATCACCGGCACCTTCACGGGCACTGCGTCCAGCGATATCGACGACGATGGCATTGATGTCGAAGCCCTTACCTTTACGGCGACCAACACCAGTGTGAATGCCGATCTGTTCGGCAACACGCCCGAGCGCATCAGCGGCGTCTTTTCGGGTGATTTTACCCTCGGCGATGGCGCGGGCCTTTCCATCAGCGGCGAGGGCGCCGGGTTTTTTGACGCTCAGGTGGATTAAGCGTCGCCGGTGAAGCAAGCGCGCGCCGGGGTCTCCGGCGCGCCCTGCCTTTTTTGGTCATCTTCGCGACGCGTCGCGGATGCAGGCCAAGCCTCTTGCAATACAGGCCGCGCCGGTCTATCCCGCGCCATCCCTGAACAGGGGATTCCCATGTGGGAGGCGAGGGCGCGCGCGCTTCGGACCGGACCACATCGACAAAAAGCCTTTGGGACGCGACCCGGAGGCGTTGCAAAAAGGAGATGGCCAATGGCCAAGAAGATTATGGGGCAACTGAAGTTGCAGGTGCCCGCCGGACAAGCAAACCCATCCCCACCGGTCGGACCGGCGTTGGGTCAGCGCGGCATCAACATCATGGAATTCTGCAAAGGCTTCAACGCCAAGACGCAGGACATGGAGCAAGGCGCCCCTTGCCCGACCATCATCACCTACTATCAGGACAAGTCCTTCTCGATGGAAATCAAGACGCCCCCTGCGTCTTATTACCTGAAAAAAGCGGCCAAGCTGAAGTCCGGTGCGACAAACCCAAGCCGCGAGACTGTCGGTTCGGTCACCACCAAGCAACTGCGCGAGATCGCGGAAGCGAAGATGACGGACCTCAACGCAAACGACGTTGAGTCGGCGATGAAAATCATCCTGGGCTCGGCCCGGTCGATGGGTATCGAGGTGAAAGGGTAAGACGATGGCAAAACTTGGAAAGCGCGCACGCGCAGCCAAAGAAGCATTCGCCGGCAAAGACAATGTCACAGTTGAAGAAGCTGTTGCGCTGATCAAAGGCAATGCAAAGACTAAGTTCGACCAGACAGTCGAGATCGCAATGAACCTCGGTGTTGACCCACGCCACGCTGACCAGATGGTCCGCGGTTCGGTCAACCTGCCAAACGGCACCGGCAAGTCGGTGCGCGTTGCGGTGTTCGCACGTGGCCCGAAGGCCGAAGAAGCCACAAAAGCTGGTGCAGACATCGTCGGTGCAGAAGACCTGATGGAAATCGTGCAAAGCGGCAAGATCGAGTTTGATCGCTGCATCGCGACACCGGACATGATGCCAATCGTTGGCCGTCTGGGTAAAGTTCTTGGTCCACGCAACCTGATGCCAAACCCGAAGGTTGGCACAGTGACGATGGATGTGGCCGAAGCTGTCGAAGCCGCCAAGGGCGGTCAGGTCACATTCAAGGCCGAAAAAGCCGGTGTTGTGCACGCTGGTGTGGGCAAAACGTCGTTCGACGAAGCCAAGCTGGTCGAGAACGTCCGCGCTTTTGTTGACGCGGTCTCGAAGGCCAAGCCAGCAGGCGCCAAAGGCACATACATGAAGAAGGTCTCGCTGACCTCGACCATGGGCCCCGGCGTGTCGATTGACGTGGTTTCGGCCACAGGCAACGACTAAGCTTTCTGCAAAATCTACGAAAATCAGGCGTATCCCTCGGGATGCGCCTTTTTTTCGCGAAAAAGCGCTGGTTTCCGTTAGGGAAACAGGCGCTTTTCCCCGCCGCCACAATTGCGCCGTTGTTTGGCCCAATTGTCTCGCTTAACAGCAGGTTAACACGAGGGTCAGAGGACTCCGGGGCAGACTTGAGGCGAATATGTATTACAACCTGTTTGGGCCGAAGTGGGGCAATTCGACCTACGGCACAGAAAGCGGCGAGATCACCTGGACGGCCGAGTTTGGCTCGAATTTCCAGTTTGACGGGGGCGATACCCAAGCGGAGTTCGATCAGGCGCTTCAAGACGCCTTTGATGCCTGGGAAACTGTCGCGGATATCGATTTTGTCTATGTGTCGCCCGACGACACCACCACAGATGTTGACTTGAACGTCGGTGTCGGCGCGATTGACGGTCGCCAGTTTGGCACGGTTGGCGAGGCCTATTGGGAAGCTATCAATTCGTCGATGTACCTTGGCACAGTGACCTTTGACGAAGCCGAAGACTGGGCCCCAACAGGAGACGGCGGCATCGACTTTTATGCCGTCGCGCTGCACGAGATTGGGCATGTTCTGGGGCTGAAGCACTACGATTCTGTCGGCGACGAGCCCCTGCAGATCATGAATTCGTCGATTTCCAGAGAACTGGACGGTCTTCAATCCGGTGACATAGCCGGAGCGCAGGTTCTTTACGGTGCAGGCGATGGGGTTGCACCACCTCCACCACCGCCGCCGCCACCTCCTCCGCCTCCTCCGCCTCCACCACCGCCCGAGGACCCGGAAACGCCACCTCCTGAGGAAGAAGAAGAAACCGACCCACCAGCCGACCCTGAAACCGTCTCCGGAGACGACGGCGGCGGCAGTGGTGCTGCGGGCGTTCTTGTTGCTTTGCTTGGGGCTTTGGTTGCCCTGTTCTTTGGCGGCGGCACAGCGCTTGCGGGTTTGGCAGCGGGCCGTGTTGCGGAAGAGGACGGCACGGATGAAGATGACACAGTTGCATCAGAACCCGACGTTCTGGCAACGGACCTGCTACCAGTGTTCGAGTCATCGACGCATTACGTGCACGTCGATGACTTCGGCAATTTCATTGCGCATCCGGACCACGAACATGGCTGCGATTGCGGTCATTGCTGTGGCGCGGACGAGGACATGTTCCTCATCTGATCCGGCGGTCTAGTCGAATATCCCTGCCACGCGGCCCAAAAGCATAAAGGCCCGCGCGGTGCGGGTTTCTGTCAGCGCGGCAAGCTCTTCATCGCTGAGGCGGTCTGCGATGCTGGCCAGCGTCTTGTCGAAGGTGCGCAGGAAATGGTGCGAGGCATCGCGAAAAATCGAATCCTGCCGCATCCGCGCTGCACTTAACGCCAATGATGAGCGATCCCGCACACCGCCAAGCCCCGAAACCGTGCGCCCGCGTTCGCCGGCCGCAAACCGCCGCCAGACCTCAACCTTCGAGCGATCCGGCGTCAAATCGTCCATATAAATGCCGTCCTGGCTGAGCAGCGTCAGCACATCTTGGCTGGCTTGGATCAAGACCGCCGCGCGGCGATCGGCCAGCGCGCGGCGCAAGGCATTGAAGCCCGCCCGGTCATCGGCTGTTTCAGGAAAGTTCATCGCCATGATGAAATCGGCCGTCGAGACCGGCGTGCCGTAAATCTCGGCCGGAGTTCCCAGCGCCAGATCGGGCTGCGCGTCCGTCCCCGGCGTCGCGGCCGGTGCCATGGGCGCAACCGCAGGACGTTCGGGCGAGGGCGCTGGCACGGAAATGGGGCGTGTGGTCGCAAACTCGGCCAGCGCACTTTCGGCGCGCTTCTGGCCCTTCACGATCTCGTCGATCTTGCGTTCGACATTGGGGCCCATGGTGGTCGCGGCCATCTGGGCTTGGGTGATATAAATCTGGCGCATCGCATCCATCGACGCCTGAAGCCGATCGCTTTCCTCGCGCATGATCCGCGCCGATTTCACCGCAATCGCGCCAATCCAGATCAGAGCCACAGGCAACAACACCGCCAGAACGACAATCAGAAACCGCAGACTGCCCAGCCCTTCCGACCCGCCCAGCCCGACGATGCCCAAAAACGCCACGCACAGCACCACCCAGACGCCCGACACAACCAGCGCGACCTTGTCCGCAGGATCGAGCGAATTGTCGGCGGCAACACGGCTATAGATCCCAAGATCCACCGGGGCTTTCTTGTCAGAGCTTTCAGACATGGGGCGTATCGGCCCTTTCGGTCAGCTAAATTTGATAGACAGAATCTCGTAGGCTTTTTCACCGCCCGGCGTGCGCACTTCGACGCTGTCGCCTTCATCTTTGCCGATCAGGGCACGCGCAAGGGGCGATTTGATATTCAGCTTACCGCTCTCGATATCCGCCTCGGGTTCACCCACGATCTGATAGGTTTTCTCTTCGTCGGTGTCTTCATCCACGATCTGCACAACGGCGCCAAATTTCACCGCGCCAGACAGCTTGGACGTGTCGATCACATCGGCCAGAGACAGAATACCTTCCAGCTCCTTCACGCGCCCCTCGATGAAGCTCTGCTTTTCGCGGGCGGCGTGATATTCCGCGTTCTCACTGAGGTCGCCATGCTCGCGCGCTTCCGCGATCGCACGGATCACCGCCGGGCGTTCGACCGATTTCAGCTTCTTCAATTCATCATTCAGCGCGGTGTGGCCCGCGCGTGTCAGCGGTATCTTTTCCAACGGATTTCCTTTCGCCACGTGAGGCGGCAACCGGGATCTTAAAGTCTTTCAGCGCGGTCAGAGTCAAGGGTGATTGGCGCAGATGTGCGAGGCTTCGCCAGCGCGCCGCTGCATTGCAAATCCTTGCCGTTTGCCCCTAGGGTCGCGCCTGCGCCCCTTCCCAACGGGTCGTTTGAAACCCGGCGGCGAAAAACATGAAGACGGCCACGACCCCCCCGCATCGCGTCACGCTGATCCTGATGACGGGTCTGTCGGTTCTGACGCTGAACATGATCCTGCCCGCGCTGAACAATATCGCACGGGATTTGCAGGCGGATTATGCTTTGGTTTCCGTCGCTGTGGCAGGGTATCTTGCGGTATCGGCAGGTGTGTTCCTGATCGCCGGACCGCTGTCGGATCGCATCGGCAGACGCCCCGTGGTTTTAGGGGCCATTGCCATTTTCATCGCCTCGTCCGTGGCCTGTTCACTGGTCGAAAACGTCTGGGCGTTCCTTGCCTTTCGCATGGTGCAGGCGGCGATGGTTGCCTGTGGCACGGTATCGATGGCCGTGGTGCGCGACACATCAAGCCCGCGCGAATCCGCCAGTATTCTGGCCTATATCGGCATGGCCATGGCGCTTGCGCCGATGCTGGGACCAGTGCTTGGCGGGATCATCGACACCGCCTTTGGCTGGCGCGCAGTGTTTTGGTTCTATGCCGTCTCGGGTGTTGCGCTGTTCGCCTTGGTCTGGGTCGATCAGGGCGAGACGCTTGATCCGGCGAAATCACCGCCCACCGGCAGTTTGCGCAACATCGCGATCCTCCTCAGCGAACAGCGTTTCTGGGCCTTCGCGATTTGCAGCGCCTTTTCAGTTGGTGCGTTTTTCACGTTCCTCACTGGCGTGCCTTTGGTGGCCGAAAGGGCGTTTGGCGTCACCAGTGCCGAAACCGGCTTTTTCATCGGCAGCATCACACTTGGGTTCATGTTCGGTTCGTTCCTGTCGGGACGCATCGGGCCGCGCTATCACCTGACGACGATGATGCTGGTCGGGCGGATCACGGCCGTCTCAGGGTTGTTCGTCGGCTTCACGGCCTTGTCGCTCGGCTGGGTGTCGCCTTACATCTTTTTCGGCGGCACGATCTTTGTCGGCATAGGCAACGGCATCACCCTGCCAAACACGAACGCCGGGGTCATGTCGGTGCGCGATGGCATGTCGGGCACTGCGGCGGGTCTGCAATCGGCGTTCATGTCAATCGTGGGCGCTATTTTGACGATGATTGCGGGCGTGGTCATTTCCCGCTGGGCCGAACCGCAGGTGCTGATCGGGCTCATGCTGATCATTGTCAGCATCGCACTTGCGTCCGCGTTTTGGTCAAGACGCCTAGAAACTGCGCAAGACGCAGCGGAAAACCCGGCCTGATACCCTGCGTCGCAATTGACCCCACCGGCCGATCCGGGAATAAATCGCGCCAAGCACTGAAAACGCCATAGGGAACACCACCATGTCTGAGATTGAACGCGAAAGCATGGAGTACGACGTCGTCATCGTCGGCGCGGGGCCTGCGGGCCTCTCGGCGGCGATCCGTCTGAAACAACTCGACGCCGACCTTGATGTGGTCGTGTTGGAAAAGGGCTCGGAAGTGGGCGCGCATATCCTGTCTGGCGCGGTTCTGGATCCGGTCGGCCTTGATGCGCTGATCCCGGACTGGAAAGCCAAGGGCGCACCGCTGAATGTGCCGGTGAAGGACGACAACTTCTACATGCTGGGCGAAGCCGGTCAGATCCGCATCCCCAACGCGCCGATGCCGCCCCTGATGAACAACCACGGCAATTACATCGTCTCGATGGGCAATGTTTGCCGCTGGATGGCCGAGCAGGCGGAAGAAATGGGCGTCGAGATTTTCCCCGGCATGGCCTGTTCCGAGCTGATTTACGGCGAAAACGGCGAGGTCAAAGGCGTGATCGCTGGTGAGTTCGGCCTGAACCCCGACGGCACACCGTCTGACGCCTATGAACCGGGGATGGAGCTTCACGGCAAGTATGTCTTCCTCGGCGAAGGCGTGCGCGGGTCGCTCTCCAAGCAGGTGATCGCGAAATACGAACTGGATGCCAACTCCGAGCCGCAAAAATACGGGCTTGGAATGAAGGAAATCTGGGAGATCGACCCGGACAAGCACAAGGAAGGCTCGGTCACGCATACGATGGGTTGGCCTTTGGGCAAGAATGCGGGCGGTGGGTCGTTCATCTATCACCTTGAGAACAATCAGGTTTACGTCGGTTTCGTCGTCCACCTGAACTACAAAAACCCGCATCTGTTCCCTTACATGGAATTCCAGCGCTTCAAGCACCACCCGATGGTTGCCAAGCTGCTCGAAGGCGGCAAACGCGTGGCTTACGGCGCGCGGGCAATCACCGAAGGCGGCTATCAGTCGATGCCGGAGGCGGCGTTTCCGGGTGGGGCGCTGCTTGGCTGTTCCGTCGGCCTCGTCAACGTGCCGCGCATCAAGGGCAACCACAATGCGATGCTGTCGGGCAAAGCGGCAGCCGAACACGCCTGGGCGGCAATCCAGGAAGGGCGCTCCGGCGACACGCTTGAAGATTACAGCGCCGAACTGAAGACCGGTCCTGTCGGGCAAGACCTGAAAAAAGTGCGCAATGTCAAACCTTTGTGGTCCAAGAACGGCCTGATGGCGTCGTTGACGCTGGGTGGCTTCGACATGTGGACGAACACGCTGGGCTTTTCGATTCTTGGCACGGTGGGTCACGGCAAAAACGATGCCCAAAGCACCGGACTGGCCGCTGATTTCGATCCCATCGACTATCCGAAACCCGACGGAAAACTCAGTTTTGACCGCCTCACGAACGTCAGCTTTTCCATGACGAACCACGAGGAAAGCCAGCCCGCACACCTGAAATTGAAGGACGCCAGCGTGCCTGTCTCGGTCAACCTGCCGAAATACGCCGAACCCGCGCAGCGGTATTGCCCGGCGGGCGTCTACGAAGTTGTCGACGAGCAATTCGTCATCAATTTCCAGAACTGCGTCCACTGTAAGAC